>JAWOEP010000235.1:0-5134 GCA_046482705.1 Desulfotignum sp. | reverse complement strand
AGTTTTTTGTCCTGGATAACCCAGCAGTGCACCGGTATCTGGATGTCCAGCAGGGGACCGGGGGCGGGGGGCACCTTTATGGCAATTGTTTTTCCCTTCATCTCAATGGCATATACCGCATAAAAAACAAGGGGTTTTTTCATGCCTTTCATCATTATGGTTTTGGGAGGATCTGTTTTTAAAGGGGCATGGACCGCTTTACAGGTGGACTCACCGATGAGCACCTGGCCGCCGATGCTGTTGGATTCGATCCTGGCCACGCGGTTGACTGTATCACCGACAATGCCGTATTTCATGCGCAGCTCTGATCCGATATTTCCCACAATCACACTGCCTGTATTGATGCCGATACCCATTTCAAGGGCTGGATATCCTTCCTGTGTGATCGCTTTATTGAGGTGGACCAGGCAGTTCTGCATTTCCAGGGCACAGGCAATGGCCCGTTCCGGATCGTTTTCGTGGGGTTCAGGGGCGCCGAATACCGCAAGAATGGCATCCCCGATGATTTCATCGATAATGCCGTCATATGAAAGGATGATGGCGGACATTTTTTTGAGGTACCGGTTGAGCAGCTGCACCATTTCTTCAGGATCCCGTGATTCTGAAAGGCTGGTAAATCCCCGCAGATCCGACATGAGAACGGTGACGGTCTTGCGGGTGCCCCCGATCTGCCGGCCCCTTTTGGAGGAAAGAATTTCTTCCACCACTTTTTTTGAAAGATACCGCCCAAAGGTTTCCTTGATGAAATTCACCAGGTGGAGCCGTTCGTCAGATACCTGGATGACCCGGTTGAGCATGGCTGCCCTGGAGGTGACGATGGATCTGATTTCATCCGGGGTATCGTCTGGCAGATTGACAGCACCTGCCTTGGAAAAATCTGTTTCAATTTCCCTGTTGGCTGCAGCGATACGCTCCAGGGGATCGATGATCTTTTGCGTGAGAAACTGTTTCAGGCTCACCACCATGAATACAACGATAATGCCCACCAGCACCATAATTCTCACAGCATACCAGAAAAGCTCCATCGGCCCGGCATCTTCAGCCAGCCAGCGGTAAACAAGGGAATATACCAGAAGCACTGCCTCAATAAAAAGAATCCGCCAGAAAACCCCCATCACAAGGATTTCCCGGACCCCGTTATTTCTGCTGTTTTTCCTGAACATCATCGGGTCCCCCAAGGGCGTTGATAATCGGTTATCCGGCTTTCATCAGCATAACCATCCGCATTTTGTTGTCAATGCAGATCCCTGCCCCAAAAAGACGGGCAGGGGGGTAACAGCTATGCCTGCCCCTTGTTCAGATTTTTATAGCCCTGAAGTGTGATGCCCTTTTTTTCACAGTATTTTTTAATGATCCGGGCGGCACGCAGATTCAGCTCCTGCTGATCCGGGTTGACCCTTACATTGAACCCGCAGTTAAAAGGTCCCAGACGGATACTGTTTTGCACCCCGTCGTAGGTGTCGTAAATCCGGGTATAGGGATGGGCAAACAGCCAGCGCAGCTGAAGGGTGGTGACACTGTGTGCAGACAGGTTTTCCATGAACCCTTCCAGATCACGCAGATCCTGCTCCACAAGATTGTTCCAGCCCAAAATAACATTGGCATTGACCTTGAAACCGGTTTTTGTGCAGAATTCCAGGGTATTTATCACCTCATCCATGCGGGTACCCTTGTTCAGGTATTGCCACATGCGGTTTGAAGGAAATTCGATCCCGAATCCCAGTGTGCAGTCAGGAATCGCACCTTTCATCCTGGATACAGCCGCTTCCATGGCCCGGGTTTCCGCTGCTGCAGCCCGCATGAAAAACCGGTATTCCATATCCGGGCGCACAGGCAGAACCGGCAGAATGTTTCTGATATGTTCCGGTGTCATGGATCCGGTATTGAGCCGGACGATCTTGTGGCCTTGGTAATTCAGGTCAGTAAATGCAAGATCCAGCACCTTGCGTTTCCGGAAATGTTCAGAAGAATGCTGGGCTATGGAGCAAAACGGGCATTTTTTCCAATAGCACTGGTTTTCAAGGGTATAGGAAAAATAGATCCGGCTGTTTTCCGGAATCTGTTCCGGTACCTCCAGGTGCCATCTGCCGGAAAATTCAGGCACCCCGAACAGGGATTCAACGCTTTGTCCGGTCAGAAACAGGTTGGACGGCAAAGGACGCTCCACCTTGAAATGCACGGAATGCCACCCCGGTGCTGCAGCATACCGTTCCGATGCCACCGGGCCGCCCACAACAAACTGGATGTCCGGGTACCGGCATGCCCACAGATAGGCCTGGTATAACTGGTTCACATAACTTGCGCTTACATATGCGGTCCCTTTTTCAATGGGCAGAAAAACAGGGGTATAAGCATTTTCGTCATACCACTGGTCTGTCTCCTGCTCAAGGGGAATCCACAGAAAATCCCCTTTGCTCCGGCAAAGATCCCAGGTATCTGAAAACCCGTTGCACAGGTCAAACCACCCGCTGCCGGTCTGGCTGAAAAATTGTATAAAAAGGGTATTTCCCATGTGTTCCCTCCGGTGTGAGTTGGGTAGTAAAAGATATAATATTACACAAATATGCCGGGTTTGTCTTGTGTTTCATTAAATTTTCATAAGCATTTGACAATTTTGCTGTCTTGACTTACCTTACGGAGAAGTAAACTCTAGAAGAATTTTTAACCCGAAAGATACTGATGTGCGGAGGTCTTAAACAGATAACATGGAAATCGCATTTTTAATGGATGATTTGCGGCAGATTGATCCGGTCTGGGACACCACTGCACATATCATGTATGAGTGCAACCAGCGGGGACATGAGGTGTTTTTCCTCGAACCCCATGATTTTTATGTGCGCAAAAATGAAGTGGTGGCAAGAATGCGCCGTATCTCAGTGACAAAAGACACTTCCATTCAGGCCTACTGGACCGAACTGGTGCAATGCCTGGACAAGGAAGAATTGATATTTGAAACAGTGACAGACCTGGATGTCCTGTTTTTGAGAAAAGATCCCCCCATTAATTATGAGATGCTGGAATTTTTAGGGCCTGTGAGCGACAGGGTGTTTCTGGTAAACAATACCCTGGGCCAGCTCAACGGCAACAGCAAAGCATATATTCTTAATTTTCCCGATATCATTCCTGAAACCCATGTGTCCAGGGATCCCAACCGGCTGAAAAAAATTATTGATGATTTTGGCGGGGCCATGGTCATCAAGCCCCTGCACGGCCACGGAGGACACGGGGTTATCAAGGTGAGCAACCAGGACCAGGAAAATCTCAACTCCCTGATAAATTATTATGTCAAAGCGGGAAAACCCTATCCGGAACGGCGGCCCATAATGGTGCAGGAATATTTAAAACAGGTCAAGGAAGAAGGGGATGTCCGGATTCTGCTGCTCAACGGCGAAATTCTGGGGGCCATGGGCAGACGGTCTGTTTCAGGTGATTTTCGCACCAATGTCCATGCCGGGGCACTGGCCTTCAAACACGAGATTACAGAGGCCCAAAAAGCTGTCTGCCGCCGTATTAAACCCAAGCTGAGAAAAGACGGCCTCTATTTTGTGGGTATTGATATCATAGGCGACAAGCTGGTTGAAATCAATTGCATCAGTCCCGGCGGCATTCCCCGGATAAACCGGTTTAACAGCCAGAGGCTTGAAACCAAAGTAGTGGATTTCATAGAGGAGAAAATCAGTGCATCAAAACAGGACAATGCCAAAAAACGTTTCCCCAAGGTGGTATAACATTCTTTTTACACGGCTGCTGCCGGCGGTTTTTTTGATAGTCATCACAGGTATGGCGGTATCGTGTCAAAAATCTGAGGACACCACTTTTTTGAAAATCGGACTGCCTGAAGAACCGCGGTCCCTGAATATCTGGCTGGGTACGGATATCAATTCGCGCAACATCCTGTCACAGATCTATCAGCCGCTTTTCCGTCGTCACCCCGAGACCCTGGAAATCATTCCCTGGCTGGCCAAAGAAGAACCGGTGTTTGATGAAGCCGCATTGACGTATACCATACACCTGCGAAAGGCCAAATGGTCTGACGGATCCGATTTTACCAGTGAAGATGTGCTGTTTACCAAGCAGCTGTTTTTTGATTTTAAAATTCCCAGGTACTACAGCAAATGGAAAATTATTGAAAAACTGGAAGCCCCTGATGCCCATACCGTGGTTTTTCATTTAAAAGAGCCTTCCGCTATTTTTATGTCCCGGGTCATGACCGCTCCCATGGTGTCCAAAAAAGAATGGGAACCTGTGGCTGAAAATGCTTTGACCAAAGAAAAACCCTTGCGCGTCCTGCAGGATTTTCAGGTGGAAAAACCCCTTGGAACGGGCCCTTTCATACTGCATGAATACCAGAAGGGCGCCTATATACACATGACAAAAAACCCCTATTTTTTCGGGCAGGGCCAAAATATTGCAGGCTTTGATCTGGGCCCGTATGTGGACAATCTTTTGTTCAATATTTACGGGACCACGGATGTGGCGATTCTGGCTTTAAAAAAGGGGGATATCGATTATTACTGGTGGGATATCCAGCCCGGATATATCCAGGATCTGGAAGAAAATACCGATATAGACCTGCATTTCAACAAAAAAAGCGCCCTGTATTATCTGGGATTCAATCTGCGCAGACCCCCTTTTGATGATAAAATTCTGCGCCAGGCAGTTGTAACCGTGGTGGACAAACAGTTCATTCTGAACCGCATCCTCCAGGATTACGGCGAGCCCATGGATTCCATTATACCCTCGGGCAACCATTTCTGGCATAACCCTGATGTGAGAAAATACGGGGCGGGCATGGACGAAAAACAGCGGATCACCGCAGCATGGGACATGCTCAAAGCTGCCGGATATTCCTGGAACGTACCGCCGGTAAACGATGATGGAACACTGGCCACCCCCTCGGATATTATGCTGCCCTCCGGGGAAAAAATGGAAAAATTTGTGATTCTGACCCCGCCGGCAGATTATGACCCCAAGCGTGCCTTTGCCGGCACCATGATACAGGAGTGGCTCAGAAAACTTGGCCTGCCCGCCTTTGCCAGACCCATGTCCTTTAATTCTCTGCTGGAGACAGTCAAGGGAAATCACGATTTTGATGCATTTGTCCTGGGATACGGCAAACTGAATCTGGATCCTG
>JAWOEP010000331.1:0-6664 GCA_046482705.1 Desulfotignum sp. | reverse complement strand
GGATGTGCCCTGGTCATCTCCGGTATATTTTGTGTTTTATGACAACAGGTTTTATTTTTTTTCCAATAGCGCTTCCGCACATATACAACATGCTGGAGACAAAAAAACAGTGTCAGTATCGATTTTTCAGGATTCAGACAACATGGATATGATTTTTGGACTGCAGATGTCCGGGAAGGTTGAAAAAGTATCCGGAACTGGTCTCTATCTCAATGTTGTAAAAAAATATGTAAAAAAATTTGATTTTTTACATAAAATATTCGGGTCTGAAGTGATCCGGAACCGCAATTTTTTTTTGGAAACGTTTACATCCTCTCTGTATTGTTTTTATCCTGAAAGAATTCTGGTGTCTGACAACAGCCGAACAACAACCGGCAGGAGCAGGGAACTGGACCCGGATATCTTCCGGAAAATATATTTGGGTTGAATTGATTTCACCGGCCATGCTATTAGGAGCTGTCAACGCAAGTTTATGTAATGTGCAAGTAAGGGGGATGGATGGTTAAGCAGATCAGTCTTATAGGTGTGCCCATGGATTTTGGCCAGGACCTGCGCGGGGTGGACATGGGCCCGGCTGCTGTTCGGTACACCGGGCTGATTTCCCGGCTTCGGCAGCTGGGCCACACCGTCAGGGACCGGGGGGATATCAGTATCCCCATCCGGGATGATGCTGTGCAGGAAGTGGTGCAGGAGAAAAAATACCTGGAAGAGATCACCCGGATCTGTGAATCCATATATACATTGGGGCATCAGGTGGTCAAAGAAGGGGATTTTCCATTGTTTGTGGGGGGGGACCATTCCATTGCCGTGGGAACAGTGGCTGCGGTGACCAGGGAAGATGAGCCCATGGGTCTGATCTGGATCGATGCCCACGGGGATATCAACACCCCTGACACCTCTCCTTCGGGCAATATCCACGGGATGCCCCTGGCCATTCTCATGGGCGAGGGCCACAAAGCGCTGGTGAACGTGGGCCGTCCCGGCCCGAAAATCCAGCCGGAAAATGTGGTCATGATCGGACTGCGGGACCTGGATCCGGTGGAAAAAAAGCGGTTGAAACATTCCGGTATAACCATTTTTACCATGCGGGACATTGATGAGCAGGGAATTTCTTCTGTGGCCAACAAGGCCCTCATGAAATTTGCCCATCTCAAGCGGATGCATCTTACCGTGGACATGGATGCCCTGGATCCGGTGGAAGCCCCGGGGGTGGGGACGCCGGTGCCCGGCGGCATTACTTACAGAGAAGCCCACCTGCTCATGGAAATCCTGGCAGACTCCCAAAAAATTGCATCCATGGATCTGGTGGAGATCAATCCTATTCTGGATGTGGCCAACAAAACAGCCGGACTGGCTGTGGAGCTGACCCTGTCCGCCCTGGGGAAAAGTATTTTGTGAGCCTTGCCGAGTATCTTTCTGCGTTAAAAGCCTATAAAGGATTTGCCGGGGACATTGTCTGTCACAGGACCCTGGATCCGGTGCCTCCCAGGTTTGCAGAGAACCGGCCGGATTTCATCCATGATCTTGCCCCCCTGCTGGATGAGCTGGGTATCCCGCGGCTGTTTGTCCACCAGAAAGCAGCCATTGACAGGATCCTGGCCCGGACCCACACCGTGATCGCCACCCCCACCGCATCTGGCAAAAGCCTGATCTATAACCTGCCCGTGGTGGACCAGCTTTTGTCCGATCCCGCATCAAAGGCCTTGTACCTGTTTCCCTTAAAGGCCCTGGCCCGGGACCAGCTGGACACGGTACAGGACCTGCTCACCCGGGCCAAAGCCCTGGATTCTGCATTGCCGGTCCTGGGGGCAGCAGTATATGACGGGGATGTGTCTGCCCATTACAAGGCCAAGATCCGCAGAAACCCGCCCCATGTTCTGCTCACCAACCCGGAAATGCTGCACCTGGCCATGCTGGCCCACCACCATCTGTGGGCGGATTATTTCCGGCACCTCACCCACGTGGTCATTGACGAGGTCCATACCTTCCGGGGGGTGATGGGCTCCAACATGGCCTGGGTATTCCGGCGGCTTCTGCGCATCTGCCGGCTGTACGGATCCAGTCCTGTCTTTGTGTTCTGTTCCGCCACCATTGCCAACCCGGCTGACCTGTGCCGCCGGCTCACCAGCCTGGATGTGGCAGTGGTGGACAAAGCAGGGGCCCCGGCCGGGCAGAAGGATGTGGTGCTCATGCGGGGTATGGAAGGTGCGGCGAGGACAGCCATCGCCCTGATCCATGCAGCCGTGCACAGAAATCTGCGGGTCATTGTATATACCCAATCCCGGAAAATAACCGAACTCATCGCTATCTGGGCATCCGGGCGGGCAAAAAAATTCAAGGACAAAATCTGCGCCTACCGGGCCGGGTTCCTGCCGGAAGAACGGCGGATTATTGAAAAACAGCTGGCCACAGGTGAGCTGCTGTGCGTGGTGTCCACCTCAGCGTTGGAACTGGGCATTGATATCGGAAACCTGGATCTGTGCATCCTGGTGGGGTATCCCGGCACCATCATGTCCACCTGGCAGCGGGCCGGCCGGGTGGGGCGGGACGGCAACCCTTCCGCTCTGGTGCTCATTGCCCATGAAGATGCCCTGGACCAGTATTTCATGAACCACCCGGACGTGTTTTTTGACCTGCCCCCGGAAACCGCCCTCATCAACCCGGACAACCCCATGATCTGTAAAGCCCATCTGGAATGTGCTGCAGCAGAACTGCCCATCAGGCAGGGGGAAGTGTTTCTGGAAAACCCCATTGAAAATGCGTTGAAAGACCTGGAAAGATCCGGCCGGCTGCTGAAAAGTGTTGATAAAAATATCTGGTATGCATCCCGAAAAGCCCCCCACCGGGAGGTGAGTCTCCGGGGCACGGGCCGGACCATCCCCATTTTTCTGGAAAACACCCGGCAGAGCCTGGGGGAAATCGATCTGCACCGGGCCTATTTTGAAACCCATGAGGGGGCGGTGTACCTTCACCAGGGAAAATCCTATGTGGTGACCCGGTTTGACCATGTCAAAGGCAGTGTGGAAGCAGTTCCCAAACAGGTGAACTATTATACCCGGGCCAGATCCTCCAAATCCACCCGGATAATTACCATGCTTGACACCAGAACCGTGGGCACCACCCGGGTGGGATACGGCCGGCTGCGCATCACCGAACAGGTGATCGGGTATGACCGCAGACTGGTTGCCACGGGCAGGTCCATCGGCATGGTTCCCCTGGACCTGCCCCGGCTGGAATTTGATACCCGGGGACTGTGGATCCAGATCCCGGATCATGTCAAAGACAGTATCGAATCCAAGCTGCTGCATTTTATGGGCGGCATCCACGCCATGGAGCATGCCGCCATCGGCATCATGCCCCTTTTGGTCATGACCGACAGAAATGATCTGGGCGGCATTTCCATTCCCTATCATGACCAGGTGCAGACCGCTGCCGTGTTTGTTTATGATGCCATTCCCGGGGGTTTGGGCCTGTGCAGGCAGGCTTTTGACAATGCAGACCAGTTTATCAGACAGACCCTGGAAGCTGTGTTGACCTGCCCCTGCGATACCGGGTGTCCGGCCTGTGTGCATTCCCCCAAATGCGGTTCAGGCAACCGGCCCATTGACAAGCATGCCTCTTTGCAGATTTTACAACAGATACTTGCGCCTTTGTCCGGCAGAACAGCCATTTCTGTGCCGGTTATCCCGGATACCAGTGAGGGCCAACACAAAGAAGCACCAGCTTTTCATGACGCCCATAGGGAAAAATTCCGGTCCCATCCCCCCATAGAGGTGCTGGAAAATCACAACCCTTTCACACCGGTCTCCCTGGATAATGCATCTTTGCGGTACGGGGTTCTGGACATTGAAACCAGGCGGTCTGCCGCAGAAGTGGGGGGCTGGAACCGGGCGGAAAAAATGGGGGTCAGCTGCGCTGTGCTGTATGATTCACAATCAGGACAGTTCCATGATTTTTCCCAGGACCAGATGGAGGGGCTGTGCGCCCATCTGGTAAAGCTGGACCTGGTGGTGGGGTTCAACCTGATCCGGTTTGACTACAAGGTGCTTGCCGGATTGTGTGATTTTGATTTTTACGGCCTGCCCACCCTGGATATTCTGGTGAAAATTCATGAAGTCCTGGGCTACAGGCTGTCTCTGGATCATTTGGCCCAGAATACCCTGGGCACCCAAAAAAGTGCTGACGGCCTGATGGCCCTGCAATGGTGGCAGCAGGGCCTGATGGACAAAATCATCCGGTACTGCACCCAGGATGTGCGGGTGACAAGGGATCTGTATCTGTTTGGCAGAGATAACCGGTTTCTGGTGTTCAAAAACAAGGCCGGCCACCAGGTCCGGGTGCCGGTGGCCTGGTGAGCCGTTGATAGATCCAGGTGCCGGATCAGCCGGGAGCAGGTTCTTTCTATTGGATAGTAACCGCTGTCTGGATATGCCTGCTCACATGATACCTTTTTTTACCTGGTCTGCAATTTCGGTGAGTACCGGGCCTGCCTTTTCCCGGATCAGTACCTGGCACAGGTCATCATAAGGGGTGGCAGACAGGTTGATGATGGCCAGAAACGCGCCGCTGTCCCTGGCATATCCCGGCATCAGGGCTGCGGGCTGGACCAGCAGGGTGGATCCCACCACAAGAAATACATCACTTTGGGAAGACAGTCGGGCAGCCCGCCGGGTGGCTTTTTGTGGCATGGCCTGACCGAATGAGATGGTATCCGGCTTGAAATATCCCCCGCATTCGCAGCAGGGAGCGCTGCTGCCGGAAAGAACAAGCTTTTCCGCTGTTTCCCAGGAAATGATGTCGCTGCAGGTCATGCACCTCACCCGCCGGGTGTTGCCGTGCAGTTCAATGATTTTGTCATCCGGTATACCCGAGGCCTGGTGCAGGCCGTCAATGTTCTGGGTGATAACGGCGGTGAGGCATCCCATGTCATGAAGCTGTGCAATGCTTGTATGGCCGGTGTTGGGCAGGGCATGCTTCAATCCTTTTTCCATATCCATGCGCTGTTCCCAGTACCGGATCCGGGCGGATTCACTGGACATGAACTCATCAAAATACACCGGTGTGAATTTGTCCCAGATACCGCCCTGGCTTCTGTAGTCAGGAACACCGCTTTCCGTGGAAATACCGGCCCCTGTGAATACGATAACCTTTTCCGCCCCGCAGATTTTTTTGGCAATAACCTGTGCTTTATCCTTGATTTCAGGGCTTAACTGCCCGGGTTTTTGTTTTGCCATGGCAATACCCTCCGTGCTATTTTTTTGTACAGTGTCAAAATTTCAGTAATGCCGCACACCATGCCGGCAGCCGGCATCACAATGACGAACAAAAGGCCGGTGATGGTGCAGATGATCAGGGAAGAAACCATGTCTGCAGGCGGGATGACAGCGGTCAGGCCCTGGTGTGCCGCAAAAAGCAAGGCCCCGAGAAACAGGCTGACCAGCACCAGCTTGTATAAAAAATGATAGACCTGTGTTTTGCCCTGGTTTCCGGCTTTTTTGTTCCAGGATTCAAACAGGGCCAATGCGGAGAAAACAACGGTCAAAGAAAGGCCAAGCGCTACCCCTTGTGCATCAAAAGCTTTCATGCACAGATAAATTACCGGCAGGCCTGCCAGCATGCATCCGGTGGAGACCAGGGCCGGAAACAAGGTGTTTTCAAGGGCGTAAAACCCTCTGGCCACAAAGGTCTGGGCGGAAAAGGCAAAAGCGCCGGCCATGAAAAAAGGCAGGATGCCCGCGGTTATCCGGGTGGCAGCTGCATCAAACGCACCCCGCTGGAATAAAATCAGTACAATCTCCTGGCGCAGGACAATAAAAAGAACGGAAAACGGGATCACCAGCAAGATGAATTTCAAGGTGTGGTTGATGATCTGGTTCAACCGGTCCAGATCTCCTGCAGCGGCAATCTGGGCCATGAAAGGATAGGATGCCATGCCGATGGCCTGGCCGAAAAACCCCACCAGAATAAACATGATGCGAAGCGCATAGTTCATGGCGGCAATGTGGCCGGGTTCCAGAAAGGAGCCGAAAAATTTTATGAAAATTTCCGTGGAAAAGGTGACAGTGAGTCCCACCATAAAGGGCAGGGTAATCAACACATAGCGTTTGAAATCCGGATGAAAAAAATCAATGACAAACCTGTAGCGCAGTCCCTGTTTTTTCGCACCTGCCCATTGCAGGAAAAAATTGCCGGCAAACGCCCCTCCCAGTACCCCCCAGGCAAACCCTTCCATGCCGAGATACGGGTACAAAAAGATGCCCCCGCAGATGATGCCCAGATTGTAAATCAAAGGTGCCAGAGCAGGAATAAAAAATTTTTCTTTTGCAAACTGTACAGCCATGAACAGCCCACCGCTGAAAAAGAAAAACTGGGCTGGTAAAATGATGCGGGTCATGCGCACCGCCAGATGAAATGTGGCCGGATCCTGGATGCCCGGTGCCAGGATACCTACCAAAAAAGGTGTCCAGACCATGGCAGCGCCAATGCAGACAGCCAGCACCAGGCCGAACCCGTTGAACACCAGGGAGAACACGGCAAACCCTTCCTTGTCTCTGCCCCGGGAAATATATCTGGCAAAAATGGGGATAAAGGTGATGGATAAAAATCCGCTGGCCACCACATGGTTGAGGATTTCAGGCAGGGCAAAGGCGATCTGGTACGCGTC
>JAWOEP010000026.1:0-11483 GCA_046482705.1 Desulfotignum sp. | reverse complement strand
AAAATGCCTGGGGCCTTGCTTTTGTGGACAGTATGGGGGTTGTGCTGTGTCTGGTTTTTATGTTTGTCCGCCGCATCCGTTATGAAATCAGGGCCGGTATATCCGTTTTGGCGTTCTATATCATCGGCATGGCCATCATCCTGTCGGTTGGCCCTCTCAGCGGCGGTCCGGCCTGGCTGTTTGCCTTTGCCATCATTGCCGGGGTGCTCATGGGCAATTATGCCGCATTCTTGGCCATTATACTGAATGGTGCATTTCTGGCAGTAATCGGATGGTTGTTTTCAAGCGGCAGATGGGGCCATGATGTTGTTTTTTTCACCAGCTCCCGGGCCATGGTGGCTGCCGGAGTGAATTTTCTGGCCTTAAATGCCATCACTGCGGTTTCCGTATCAACCCTGGTTAAGGGACTGTTCCAGTTGTTCAGGAAAAAAGAGGAACTGGCAGAAGGTCTTGAAAAAGAACGGTCACAGCTGATACAGACCAAACACCGCCTTGAATCGGAAATCAAAGAACGCAGATCAGCAGAAGCCCGGCTGCAGGAAAACCAGAAACTCCTGGCACAGATAACAAAACATACCAGTGCAATGGTTTCCATCCATGATGCTGACGGCAATTATATTTTTGCCAGCCCGTCCCATGAACAGCTGGGGTATACACCACAGGATCTGATCGGAAAATCCGGATTCACCATGGTGGTGGAAGAAGATATCCCTTATTTGCTGGGAAACTTTGAAAATGCGAAAAGGAAAAAGATATCCAGTGTATTTCTCAACTATCGGCTCAAAAACACACAAGGGGGTATCCATAATTATCAGGGATCTTTTGATGGGATAATCAACCCGGACGGCTCCCTGGAAAGCATTGTCTGCGTCGGTGAAGATATCACTGAACTCAGAAAAGCCCAGACCGAAAAAATCCAGGCCCTCACCCTGGCGGCGGAAGCACAGAAACAGGCCCTGGTGGGACAGGTTGCCGGAAAAATGGCCCATGATTTCAACAATATTCTGGGAGTGGTCATGGGCACGGCCGAACTGGCCATCCTGGACTGCCCCCATGAACAGACCAAAGAATCCTTGCAGCTGATTTTCGACCAGACCATCCGGGGGAAAAACCTTACGAAAAATCTGGTGGTTTTTGCCAGGGACCAGGAACCGAAACAGGAATTTTTTTCTGTTGATGAGAAGATCGATCTGGTGCTGAACCTGTTGAAAAAGGACCTGGAAGGCATTGATATCAAAACCGAATATGCTGAAAACCTCCCTGATCTGCTGGCTGACCCCGGTATGATTGAACATGCCCTGGTAAATCTTCTCCAGAATGCCGTCCATGCCACCAGCCTGAACCAGTCGCCGAAAATAGTCATTCGGGCAGGTGTTCAGGAAAAATGGGTTGTCCTGGAGGTGGCAGATAACGGATGCGGCATCCCGGAAACTTTTTTTGACAAGGTGTTTGAACCTTCATTCAGCCTCAAGGGCAGCAAAGATACCCGGGGCGTGTATGCATCCGGTATCAAAGGCACAGGATACGGCATGGCCAATGTGAAACGCTATGTTCAGCAGCATAAAGGATCCGTGTCCATAGCATCTGAACTGCAGAAAGGCACCACGGTCTTCATACACCTGCCGGTTATCAAAAAGCAGCTGACTTCTGATGAAATCGCAGACGCCGGTATCAAGACATACATCACCAATAAGCATATCCTGGTGGTGGAAGATGAGCCGGCCATTTCAGATGTCCAGTCCCGGGTTCTTTCCCAGGCACCCTGTTATCACACCGTGGATACGGCAGAAGACGGCCAGACCGCCATGGATCTTTTTGGTGAAAAACAGTATGACCTCATCAGTCTGGACTATATCCTGCCCGGCAGATTGACCGGGATGGATATATACCGCCATGTCCGTAAAATTGATAAAACCGTTCCCATTCTGTTTATTTCCGGAAATATCGAGTTTCTGGAATCCATAAGGGAACTGCAGCAAAAAGACCCCTATATAGACCATGTGTCAAAACCATGCATGAACATGGATTATGTAAAAAGGATAAACCAACTGCTTTTACATCAGGTGTCGGGTGTTTCTCCCAAGATGGGTCAAACAACAGGCCAGACAACAGAACCCCGGGCAGGATCCCTGGTTCAAAAGAATCCGGAAAAAGAAAAAGCAGCGCTTCCCGGAGGTGATGAACATATTCTGCTGGTGGATGATGAAATAACCATAGTGGAGCTTCAAACCCAGATTCTTGAGGAGCTGGGCTATACAATCACTTCATTTACAGACAGTCTTGCGGCAGTGGATGGATTCCAGGCAGATCCTGACGGGTTTGATCTGGTTATCACTGACATGGCCATGCCCCAGATGACCGGGGCCAAACTTGCCGGAGAAATGATTGCCATCAGATCGGATATTCCCATTATCATGTGCACCGGATTCAGCGACCGGATCAGCGAAGAAACAGCAAAATACGCCGGGATAAAACATCTTCTCATGAAACCGCTGGTGATGTCTGATCTTGCCTGTGCCGTGCGCAAGGTGCTGGATGAAGGTTGAAAAAAAGGTGCGTTATGGCTGAAAAACCAACCTATGAAGAATTGGAAAAAAAGATTCAGGATTTGGAAAAATCAGAATCTGAGCGTAAGCAGCGGGAAGATATCTTTGCGGATGAACAATATCGTTGGCTGGTGGAAAATGCAAATGAGATGATCCTGCTGGCACAGGATGGATTGATTAAATTTGTAAACCAGAAGAGTTTTGATTATTTGGGTTATTCACCAAAAGAATTAACAGGCAGACCATTTATTGATTACATCCACCCGGAAGACCAGGAAAAAGTAGCCCAACGACATTCGAAAAGACTGAAAGGTGAAGACCTGCCTGGTATCTATCCTTTCAGGGTTGTTGATAAAGATGGCAATGTTCGGTGGGTGGAAGTTAATGCCGTCCTGTCCGAAAGGAATGGAAAACCGGCAACACTTAATTATATAACCGATATCACGGAGCGCAAGCAGGTTGAGGCAAAACTGCAAAACGCCCATGAACGCACCCGCGCCATTATGGAATCTGTTCAGGCGGGAATTGTTTTAGTGCGCTGCTCGGACAAGGTCATTGTCGAGGCCAATCCAGCAGCGGCGCGCATGGCCGGGCTTGATCTGGAAAAGTTGACCGGCAAAATCTGCAACCAATACCTGTGTCCGGCCCAGACAGGGAAATGTCCCATTATCGACCTGAAACAGGAAGTGGACAATGCCGAAAGAACTATCCGCCGTTTCGACGGTACTCTTGTCCCTATTCTCAAAACCGTTACACGGATCGATATTGATGGGCAGCAGCACCTGCTTGAAAGCTTTGTCGATATTACGGAACTGCAATCGGCACGACAGGACCTGGAGAAAACCAATCTATCGCTGGAGGCAGCCACCGCACGGGCCAACAGTATGGCTGTGCAGGCTGAAATGGCCAATATTGCCAAAAGCGAATTCCTTGCCAACATGAGTCACGAGATCCGAACCCCCATGAACGGGGTGATCGGCATGACCGGGCTGCTGCTCGACACCCCACTCGACGAGGACCAGCGGCGCTATGCTGAAATTGTGAAGGCCAGCGGCGACTCTTTATTGGCTCTGATCAACGACATCCTGGATTTCTCCAAGATCGAGGCGGGCAAACTGGAAATGGAAACACTGGATTTCGACCTGCGGGCCACGCTGGACGGGTTCGCCGAAATGATGGCGCTCAAAGCCCACAAGAAAGGGCTCGAATTCCTCTGCGCTGCCGCACCTGATGTGCCGCCCTTTCTTGTGGGTGACCCCGGCCGTTTGCGCCAGATTCTGGTAAACCTTACCGGGAATGCTGTCAAGTTTACCCAGAAGGGGGAAGTGGCTGTGCGCGCAAGCATCGAAAAAGAAACAAAGACAGACGTCCTGATCCGTTTCTCCGTGCGTGACACAGGGATCGGCATCCCTGCGGACAAACAGGATGCGCTGTTTCAAAAATTCTCACAGGTGGATGCATCGACCACGCGCCAGTACGGCGGTACCGGCCTGGGGCTGGTTATCTCGAAACAGCTGGCCGAGGCCATGGGGGGAGAGATCGGGGTGAACAGCCCTGCAGCACCGCTTCAGGCAGGCGTGGAAGGCTGCGGTACCGAGTTCTGGTTCACGGTCTGCCTGGGCAAACAGCCGGAACACGCCCGGGAGCATGAGCGAACCATGCCGGCCGGTCTGTTGCAGTCGGGCATCAGCGGTGCGCGCATTCTTATCGTTGATGACAATGCCACCAACCGGGAAATTCTTCGTGTGCAGTTTACAGCCTGGGGGGCACGCTGCGGTGAAGCACCCGACGGAGAAACAGGCCTGGGCCTGTTGCGTCAGGCCATGGACGCGGGCGACCCCTTTGTTGTGGCCGTGCTTGACATGCAGATGCCGGGCATGGATGGTGAGGCGCTGGGCCGTGCCATTCGTGCAGATACAGCGTTGCACGACACCCGTCTCTTGATGCTGACATCCCTGGGGGAACGGGGGGATGTTACACGTCTTGCGGAGATCGGCTTCGCTGCCTATCTAACCAAGCCCGTGCGCCAATCCGAGTTGTTCGACAGTCTGGCTGCCATATTCTCCGGACAGGTGGCGTACAGTAAAAAACCGATCCTGACCCGTCACAGGGTCCGGGAGCTGCGCCGCACCAACGTGCGTATCCTGCTGGCTGAAGACAACATCACCAACCAGCAGGTGGCCATGGGCATCCTCAACAAGCTCGGCCTGCGCGCAGATGTCGTGGAAAACGGTGCCCGGGCTCTCAAAGCCCTGGAGCGGATTTCCTACGACCTGGTACTCATGGATGTACAAATGCCGGAGATGGATGGACTGGAAACCACCCGGCAAATCCGGGATCCCGGATCCGCTGTCCGCAATCACACCGTGCCCGTGATCGCCATGACCGCCCATGCCATGGCCGGAGACCGGGAAAAATGCCTGGAGGCCGGAATGAACGACTACCTTTCCAAACCGGTTGTGCCGGAAGTCCTGGCCGATAAGCTGGAAAAATGGCTGAAGGCGGAATCCCGTCCTGATGGAGACACTGCAGATCCGGCAACATCTCTGCCGGAACCGCATGGCCTGTCTGATATATTTGACCGAAGCGTATTTGTCCATCGGATGATGGGGGATGAGGACCTGGCAAACATGATCATCACCGGATTTCTGGAAGATATGCCCGGGCAGATACGCATTCTCCGGGGCTTTGTGCAGCAGAGCCAGGTGCAGCAAGCCAGAGCCCAGGCCCATAAAATCAAAGGCGCGGCGGCAAATATCACTGCCATGGCCTTCCATGACAGCGCCATGGCCATGGAAAATGCCGGTAGTGCAGGTGATGTGATGGAATTGCACAGGTTAATGTCACAACTGGAAAACCGGTTCAGCCAGTTACAGGAGATATTGAAAATATGAAGATACTGATCGCCGAAGATCCCGGTTATGCACCGCTGCAAAATATTCAGGCCCAGGTTCACCGCATTGGCAGCCTGACCCGAAAAATCATGCAGATTACCCGGTATCAATCAAAATCATATTTAAAGGGTCATATCGTGGATATTGATCAGGCATCCAGTTGACTGCCTGTATTTTCCTGTGCAGTTTTTATATGTTGTAATGTCACATTTTTGTGAATGTCATATTTTTATGACAAGCAAGTCTTTTTTTCTATAAGTCCTTTCAAATAAGCTTTCCAGGCATGTATTCTCCGATATTGAAAAAATTTGTCATATTTTTATGACAAAGCGTAACATTGCGTTTTTTTATTTAACTATTTGAAATACAAGAATAATCAATTTTTTCTCATACTGGCATGAAACTTGATTTACTTGTGATGAATGAATGACGTTGTTTGTTTAAACCAGGTTACCAAAACGTATCAGAGAACAAATGAGAAAATTAATTTTATATGTGGACCGGGATTCAGGCGAAAAAGGCAGATTTTTTTTAAAAATCATCCAGAAGAGAATGCCCGGTATTAAAATGCATATTTGCAGAACGGTTGATACCTGTGTCACGGAAGTCAGCCGGACAAAATCATATATGGAAAGTCCCATTATCGTGCTGTTTACAGATAATGAAGACCGCCTGGATGATCTGTATGACAAAAAACAGATCTATCAGGACAAAAAAATCGTGATGGTGCTGCCCAGAAAAATAAAACAAGACAATACAGCGATAGCCCACAGATTTTTCCCCAGATATTTCACTTATATGGATGACCAGTATGATGATCTGTGTGACGTTTTACATAAAATGATTGTGCAGTAAATTTATAGAGAAACCAGATGAAAGCAAAGAGGAGAACGACATGGGTGACGCACAAGATACATTAAACCAGGCAATTCAGTCCACCACCCTGAAGACGGGCAAATACCTGACCTTCACCCTGGCGGATGAAGAATACGGCATCGGTATTCTCAAGGTCAAGGAAATCATCGGCATGATGGCCATTACTTCGGTGCCCAGGACCCCGGATTTTGTGAAAGGGGTGATCAACCTGCGGGGAAAGGTCATACCGGTCATCGATCTGCGGCTCAAATTCGGAATGCCGTCAATTGATTACACCGACCGAACCTGCATCATTGTGGTGGAGATCGATGCCGATGACATGACCATACAGATCGGCATTGTGGTGGATGCGGTCTCCGAAGTCCTCAACATCAAAGAGGAGGAGATTGAAAATGCGCCGTCATTCGGTACAAGCCTCAACACGGATTATATCCTGGGGATGGCCAAAATAGACAAAGGCGTGAAAATTCTTCTGGATATTGACAGGGTACTGAGTGCAAAGGAGATAAAAATCTTGGAGAATACAGCATAATATAACAAAAAAAGGGTATTTGACATGAAACACATGAGTCTTAGCGCAAAGTTAATTGTATTATTCCTGCTTGTGGGTTTAATTCCATTTTTTCTCATTTCCGCCATTGCCTATTTCAACGCCAGCAATGCGCTGTCTGAAAAAGCCTATGACCAGCTCGAAGCGATGCGGGCCGTGAAAAAAGACCAGATCGAACGGTTTTTTTCAGAAAGACAAGGGGATATGGGGGTCCTGGTGGAAACCGTGGAAACATTGAGAAAAGAAGCTTTTGCAAAACTTTCCGCCATCCGGAACAATAAATCCCAGGGTATTGACCTGCTACTCAACCAGCTCGTTATCGATATCAAGGCCCAGCAGGACCGGTCCATCTGCACCAAAGGGATGCAGCAATATCTGCATCATTTGGAAACCGGTGAAATGAGCGCTGAGTATCAGCGGTATGCTTCTATAATTGACGGGTTTATTGAAAGTACCGGATATTATGATTTTTTTGTTGTCGATACCGAGGGTATGTGTGTGCACACCCAGGCAAAGGAATCTGATTACCATACCAACCTGCTCACCGGCAAGTACAAAGACACCGGTCTTGGCCGGGCTGTGGCAAAAGCGCTTCAGGGGGAACTGGTGTTCGAGGATTTCGAACCCTATGCCCCCTCAAATGGAGAACCGGCCGCATTTGTTGCCGCTCCGATATTACATGCCGGGGAGAAAGCGGGTGTGGTGGCCTTGCAGTTGTCCCTTAAAAAGATCCAGTCTTTATTGGATGAACGGACCGGACTGGGAGAAACCGGTGAAGTGTATATGGTGGGAATGGATAAACTGATGCGGTCGGATTCATTTCTGGACCCGGAAAATCACAGTGTAAAGGCTTCCTTTTCAAATCCTGAAAAAGGCAGGGTGGATACCGAGCCGGTTCGACTGGCCCTTAAGGGAAAAACCGGCTCAGGTGTGTTTGAGGATTATAACGGGAATCCGGTATTGAGCACGTATGCGCCCATAGATGTCTTGGGAACACGGTGGGCTATCCTGGCAGAAATGGATGTGGCAGAAGCCTTCTGCCCCAAGGATGATGAAGGGGACTATTTTTTTGAAAAGTACACACAACTGTACGGATATTACGATCTGTTTCTCTTTAATCCCAACGGGTATGCATTCTATACCGTGGCACAGGAGTCGGATTACCAGACCAATTTTCTCACCGGCAAATATGCTGATTCAAATTTGGGAGACCTGGTGAAAAAAGTGCTGCAGACAAACGCATATGCCATGGCTGATTTTGCACCCTATGCTCCCAGCAATAATGAACCCTGTGCCTTTATCTCCCAGCCGGTGGAGCACAATGGCGAAGTTGAGATGGTGGTTGCCCTGCAGCTGTCCCTTAAAGCCATCAACGCCATCATGCAGGAGCGTGAAGGCATGGGGGAAACCGGTGAAACCTATCTGGTGGGGTCTGATAAACTGATGCGGTCCGACAGCTTTCTGGACCCGGCAGCCCATTCGGTCAAAGCATCTTTTGCAGATCCCTCCAAAGGCAGTGTGGATACGCAAGCGACAAATCTTGCCCTTGCCGGCAACACAGGTGCGAAAATTATCACAGATTATAACGGTAATCCTGTGTTATCAGCCTTCACGCCGGTAAATATCGGGGATACGGTGTGGGCTTTGATTGCAGAAATTGATGAATCAGAAGCCTTTGCAGCCGTCAATGCCATTAAATGGCTGATTATCATTATTTCCGTGGTCAGTGCAGGGGTGATATTTGCCGTTGCCTTTTTCATTGCCCGGTCCATCAGCAAGCCCATCAATACCATCACCCTGGGCATGGATGAAGGTGCCAACCAGGTGGCATCGGCCTCCAGCCAGGTATCTTCCTCCAGCCAGTCCATGGCTGAAGGGGCTTCCCAGCAGGCTGCCTCCATTGAAGAATCCTCATCCTCCATGGAAGAGATGGCCTCCATGACCAAGAAAAATGCGGAAAACGCATCCCATGCAGACTCCCTGATGAAAGAGGCCAACCAGGTGGTAACCCGGGCCAATGCATCCATGGGGGAACTGACCCATTCCATGGAGGATATTTCCAAGGCCAGTGAGGAAACATCAAAAATTATTAAGACCATTGATGAAATTGCGTTCCAGACCAATCTGCTGGCATTGAATGCAGCAGTGGAAGCAGCCCGTGCCGGAGAAGCCGGTGCCGGGTTTGCCGTGGTGGCCGACGAGGTAAGAAACCTGGCCATGCGTGCGGCGGATGCTGCCAAAAATACAGCTGAACTCATTGAAGGCACCGTGAAAAAGATCAATGACGGTTCAAAACTGGTTTCCACCACCAACGAAGCATTCGGCCAGGTGGCGGAGAGTTCCGCCAAGGTGGGGGATCTGATTGCTGAAATTTCCGCTGCATCCAAAGAGCAGTCCAGCGGTATTGATCAGGTAAACATAGCCATTACTGAAATGGACAAGGTGGTGCAGCAGAATGCAGCCAATGCTGAAGAATCCGCATCCGCATCCGAAGAGATGAATGCCCAGGCAGAACAGCTCAAGGATTTTGTGGGCGAACTGGTCATGCTGGTGACAGGTAAAAGAGACCGGAATCAGGCTGTATCCGGGAAAAACTCCACAAAATCTGTTGGCCCGCATCAGCCCAAAAAGATAAGCAGCAGCAAAAAACCGGCAGCAGCAAAGACCGGGGAAGTGCGGCCGGATCAGGTTATTCCCTTTGATGATGACGAGGATTTTAAAAACTTTTAGAAACAGTGTCCATCAGGGATGTAAAGAAATAATGAAAAGGAGGAGACATGGAGGAATCTGCCGGTAAAATGGATAGTACCATCAATGAGATAACCAGTAAAACTGGCAAATACCTGACATTCACCCTTGCAGATGAAAGCTATGGCATCGGGATTTTAAAGATCAAGGAGATCATCGGTATGATGCCTATCACATCGGTGCCCAGAACCCCTGATTTTGTCAAAGGGGTGATCAATCTGCGGGGGAAGGTGATCCCCATTGTGGATCTGCGGCGCAAATTCGGCATGGAAATGATCGATTACACAGACCGCACCTGTATCATTGTCGTGGAGATTGAAGAAGCATCTGAAACCGTGCTCATCGGTATTGTGGTTGATTCGGTATCTGAGGTACTCAATATCTCTGAACAGGAAATAGAATCCACCCCTGCATTCGGGGTGCGCCTGGACACGGAATATATCATGGGTATGGCCAAAACCGAAGGCGGGGTCAAAATTTTGCTCAACATTGACAAGGTGTTGAGTACATCTGAAATTGCAGCAATACAAACCGTGCAAAAGGAGAAAAACAATGGGTAAGCAAATGAAATTGGGAACCAAATTGATGCTGGGATTCGGGGTTGTGGCAGTGATAACCCTGATATTGGGTATTGTCGGATATTACGGGGCCATTAAAGGAGAAGGCTCTGTTCAGGAAATCGGCGGGGTACGCCTGCCCAGTGTGGACAGTCTCCAGGTGATTCATGCAGAGGCGGAAGGCATCCGGGGCACCATGCGGACCCTTTCCATCCCGGGCCTGGACGATGATATGCGGCAGCGCCAGTACCAGAACCTGGCTGAGGCCAGAAAACATTATGAGGCTGCCTGGAAGGTGTATGAACCGTTGCCCCAGACCGATGAGGAAGCAAGGCTCTGGCAGCAGTTCGTACCGGCCTGGAATGCCTGGCGGGCGGAAAACAACAAGTTCATGGAGATCATGCAGCAGTGGGACAAGCTGGGCATGGCAGATCCCATGCTCCTGGGCCGGCAGGTGGAATCTTTTACCAAAGACCATTACAAGGTGGCGCAACAGGTGCTGACCCTGGTGAATATGGAGACTGATACCGTGTTCACGGGGGGTGAAGATCACGCCACCTGTGCTGCCGGTCAGTGGATGGACAGCTTTACAACCGACAATCCGGATCTGGCCGCTGCCATCAGGGCCATGCAGGACCCCCACCGCAGGTTTCACCAGGCGGTGAAACAGATCAAGCAGGTTTACGAACAGGGCAATACAGAAGGTGCCAAAAAACTATACACCATGGAAATGCTGCCGGCCATGCAGGAGGTGTTCCAGCAGTTTAATACCATGATCGGGATCATTGACCAGGGGATCTCCCTGGCGGAACAGGGCAAGGCCCGGTTGATGGGTCCTGTGGACACAGAAATGATGAAAGCCCTTGATCTGCTGGAAAGCATCGTAAAAATCAACCAGGATGTGGCAGCCCATGAAGTTGCGGCAGCCCATGACCAGGCTGTGTTTATTGAACTGCTGACCATCGTTGCCACTGTTTTGGGGGTGATCCTGGCCATGGGCCTGGGGTTTGTCATCTCCCGGGGTATCAACAAGACCCTTACCCGCATTACCGGGGGCATGGATGAAGGCGCCAACCAGGTGGCATCCGCCTCCAGTCAGGTATCATCCTCTTCCCAGGCAATGGCGGAAGGGGCATCCCAGCAGGCCGCCTCCATTGAAGAATCCTCTTCCTCCATGGAAGAGATGTCTTCCATGACCAAAAAGAATGCGGAAAATGCCGGTCAGACATCTTTAGGTTTTTTCTTGTATGCATTCTTTTGCTTCTTCTTCCTTTATTAGGTCTTGGTCTTCTATGACCTCCTCTTCTGACTC
>JAWOEP010000321.1:0-4398 GCA_046482705.1 Desulfotignum sp. | reverse complement strand
CAGGAATTGGAAAAAATAGAATCCGAGTATAAATATTCCAAGGAAGCATTACGGGAAACTGAAAACCTGTTCAAGATGCTTTATGAAAAAGCCCCACTCGGTTACCAATCACTGGATGAAAATGGCCATTTTATAGTTGTCAACCAAACCTGGCTGGATACCCTTGGTTACACCAGAGAAGAAGTGATCGGCAAATCTTTTGCTGATTTTCTGCATCCTGACTGGCGGGACCATTTCAAGGAAAATTTTCCTCGGTTCAAGTCTATCGGCGAAGTTCTGGGGGTCGAGTTTGAAATGGTCAAAAAAAATGGGGACCTTATTCTGGTTTCTTTTACCGGGAAGATAAACAGGGATAAAAAAGGCAATTTCCAGCAGACTCACTGTATTTTTCATGATATCACCGACCGCAAGCGTATGGAAAAAGCATTGCGAGAAAGTGAAGAAAAATACCGGATTCTGTTTGAGCATACTGGTGAGGCCCTGTTTGTAGCGCAAGATGCCAGAATAGTTTTCCAAAATCCCAGAAGCACAGAATTACTGGGCTACTCCGCAGAAGAATTTCAATCAAAACCGTTTTTCGATTTCATTCATGAAGATGACCGTGAAATGGTCACGGACCATCACATCCGGCGACTCAGAGGTGAGAAACTGCCAGAGCGTTATAATTTCCGAATCATCCACAAAAATGGCAGTATCTTGTGGGCTGAACTCAATGCAGTTCTGTTCCAATGGAATGGAAGGCCGGCCGTTTTATGTTTCATGATCGATATCACTAAGCGTAAACAGATAGAAGATGGACTGATCGAAAGTGAGGCTCTGTTCCGGGGAATGTTCAAGGGTCACAGCGCTGTTATGTTACTGATAGATCCCAACACAGGCAGGATTATTATGGCCAATCAAGCTGCCGCCCAGTATTACGGATACCCTCTGGAAAAAATGCTTCAGATGAAAATCCAACAATTGAATGTTTTATCGCCGGCAGAAATTACAGAACAAATGCGGTGTGCTTTAAATAAACAGGCCAACATTTTCGAATTTCAACATTTACTGTCTGACGGACAGATTCGTGCCGTAGAAGTTCATTCAGCGCCGATAACAATTCAACATCAAACACTACTTTTCTCGATTATCCGCGACATCACCGACCGCAAACAGGCGGAAGAAGCACTGCGAGAGAGCAACAAGACTGCACATCAGTTCTTTTCCGAGTCTTCGGCAGGGTCGTTTTTCATGATGCTTGACGAACCGATCGAATGGACCGATTCCGTGGACAAAGAAAAAATCCTTGATTATGTATTTGACCATCAGCGTATCACCAAGATTAACAGAGCAATGCTGGACCATTACCTGGCAAGTGAGAAAGACTTTCTTTATATGACGCCCAAACAACTGTTTGCCCATGATCTGGAACACGGCCGCTTGCTGTGGCGGAAAATGTTTGATCAAGGGTTTCTTGATATTGAATCGGATGAACGCAGATTTGACGGAAGCCAGATGTGGATTATCGGCAGCTACCGCTGCATGTACGACGAACAGGGAAGAATCATCGGGCACTTCGGGACTCAGTTCGACATCACCGAACGAAAGCGGGCTGAAGCCAAGTTACGTCTTCAATCTCTCGTTCTTGACCAAATTGAGGACCGCGTGACTGTGACCGACCTCAACGGCGCCATCACCTATGTCAACGACGCCGAAGTTCGGGCCTTTGGTTATTCCCGCGACGAACTCATCGGTTTTACAACGGATAAGTATGGTGATGACCCGGAGCGAGGCGCTACACAGCGTCAGATTATTGAAGAGACTTTGGAAAAAGGGGCATGGCGTGGTGAGGTCGTCAACCAGACCGTTGCGGGTGAGGATGTCATTCTGGATTGCCGGACAAGCTTGGTTCTGGACGAGCAGGGCAACAAGATCGCCCTGGCTGGAATCTCAACGGATATTACCGATCTGAAAAAAATGGAAACCCAGCTCAACCAGGCCCAGAAAATGGAGTCAGTGGGCCGCTTGGCCGGGGGTGTTGCCCATGATTTCAACAACATGCTGGGTGTGATTTTGGGGCATACGGAACTGGCTCTTTTGCACACAGATGACAAACACAAACTGTGTTCCGATCTGAAAGAAATCCAAAAAGCGGCAGAACGTTCAGCTGATATCACAAAGCAGTTGCTGGCTTTTGCCAGAAAAGAGATCATTTCACCCAAACAGCTGGATTTAAATGATACCGTGGAAAGCATGCTGAATATGCTCCGCCGACTCATCGGAGAAGACATCGATCTGGTATGGCAGCCTACTGCCCATTTGTGGCCGGTCAAAATGGATCCGTCACAGATCGACCAAATCCTTGCCAATCTGTGTGTCAACGCCCGGGATGCCATTGCAGGTGTGGGGAAACTCACCATAGAAACCGGAAAAAAATCATTTGATGAGCAATATTGCAATGAACACCCGGGTTTTATCCCCGGTAATTTTGTCCTGCTGGCAGTCAGTGACAATGGGTGTGGTATGGAAAAACACACGCTGGACAATCTATTCGAACCGTTTTTCACCACCAAGGAGGTGGGCAAAGGCACCGGCCTGGGTCTTGCCACTGTATATGGCATTGTCAAACAGAATAATGGCTTCATTAATGTTTACAGCGAACCTGGTCAGGGTTCCACCTTCAACATCTATCTGCCCCGATTTTCTGCTGATGAAGACACTGACAAAGCCGTCCCTGAAAAAAAAGCAGCCGCAGGGGGCACTGAAACCATTCTGCTGGTGGAAGATGAACCTACCATTCTCAGGATGACCCGGATGATGCTGGAAAGGAAAGGGTATACCGTGTTGTCCGCAGCCACCCCGACAGAGGCTATGGAAAAAGCAAAAAACCATTCCGGCGCAATCGCTCTGCTTATGACCGATGTGGTCATGCCGGAGATGAATGGCCGGGATTTGTCCGGGCAAATCACTGATCTTTATCCGGACATCCGCCTTTTGTTCATGTCCGGTTATACCGCTGATGTGATTGCCCATCAAGGAATCTTGGATGACGGGGTGGCATTTATCCAGAAGCCGTTTTCCATGGCGGATATGACAGAAAAGGTGCGGGAAGTTTTGGATATGGCCCCGGATAAAAATTAAGGTTTATCCAAAACAAAAATATTCACAGCCATGAAAAATCATGGATACCATTTCGATACTTGATTTTGAAACAATCTCTTTGAAAAAAACCGAGTCAAAGAAAAGCTTCGGTAGGCCATAAACAGAATCATCCATGCAGATTGTCAATCCACCGCATGGCTTTGACAAATCAGCTCATTCCAAGTTACCTTTGAGCGCCTTTATTCACCTGCACTTTTATCAATTTTCATCACCAGCATATCGATTTTTTTTCCATCCGGCATTATCCAGGCATTTTGTAACTTGTTACCATGTCTAAAACCGATTTTTTCATATATTCGAATAGCCCTTGTATTGAAGGGAAATACGGAAAGACATGGTTATGAAATCTATTATTTTTGGGGCGATAATTTTACTGTTTGCGCGTATAACGACGCTTATTGTCCACCAAGGAATTCTCACCTTGCTGAGCTTTCATTCCGATATTAAAATGGTGGGGGAAGCAGGCGACGGCCAGGAGGCAGTTGAAAAGGCCAGGCAACTTCATCCCGACGTGATCCTTATGGACATCAACATGCCGAGAATGGACGGTATCCAGGCTACCCGGGTTATTCACTCCGAGCTTCCCAACGTCCGCATCATCGGGCTCTCCATGCATGACAAGGAAGACCAGGCAGATCAGATGATACAAGCGGGGGGTTCTGCTTACTGTACGAAGGACGGAAATACAGATGAGCTTCTTTCTGCAATTCGCAGGTCGGATTGACATTGTGGCGTTGATCAACTGGTAAAGGATTTTTTTTCTTTGTGAGTATGGGAGGCTTGCCTGCTATCAGCAATAGTAACCATGAACCAGGCGATCCAAAACTGGATACAAACGATACTTGACAATGCGCTTTATCCCCTACACAAGCATTATTATCCCAAAGTAAAAATCATAGCAACAACTTTTCTTGAAGCATTCTCTCTGTTCTGGTATTCCTATAAGCAATTCAATACAAATATACAAAAAACGGAGGTGACAATGCCTGCAATAATAAGTGTTCTTCTTCTTTTAAGTGGCCTGATCGGTATATTCATTGGTCAAAGGATGGTCAAGAACCGTTATGACTTTTTCTTTCGACAGGTTCAGCCAGAAGACATTGTGGCTTTTAGAACTGTTTTTGTTTATGTGGGGGACGCAATAGTCACGTTAGTGACCATGGGTAATAGATCGGTGCAATGCATGTTCTTTTGTTGCTACAGTGATGGATTCAAAAGAGGCCGTGTACAATCGTGCTAATAACTAAAGCTCCCCCC
>JAWOEP010000308.1:0-9973 GCA_046482705.1 Desulfotignum sp. | reverse complement strand
AGGACCGTCAGATGCCAATCTCGGGCCGGTCATACGGCACCCGAAAGGGGCGGGCATCAAACAGCTGAAAAGGATGTGGTTTCATGCGAAGGCTTTGGGTCCGGATAGAGGCAGTCCCTTGAGAACTGTCTCCTTGGCGGAGGTAACAATCATTCATTAAAGAACAGGTTGACAAGATGACCTTTCAGATAAGAAAGAGATAAGCATAATATGGATGCCATTGAAAACAATATGACCGATGCCGCACTGGTAAATGAGGGAGGGCATGCACCGTCTCTCAAGGATCTGATCATTGTGATCAAGGGGGCCGGGGAGATGGCCACCGGCATGGCCTGTAGGCTTTTCAGGGCCAATTTTGGGCACCTGGTGATGCTGGAAACAGACAGGCCCATGGCGGTGCGGCGGTGTGTGAGTTTCTGCGAGGCCGTGTATGACGGTGCCGTCACGGTGGAAGGGATCACCGCCCGAAAGACGGATACGGTTTTTAAAATTTTCCGGATCTGGGATGCCGGAGAGATACCGGTATTGGTGGACCCGGGCTGGGCCGCGATTTCGGATCTTATCCCCCACGTGGTGATAGATGCCATTATTGCTAAGAAAAATCTGGGTACGGATATGGGAGAAGCTCCCCTGGTCATCGGGCTGGGGCCGGGTTTTTGTGCCGGAGAGGATGTGCACTGTGTCATCGAGACCAACCGGGGCCATGATCTGGGCCGGATTATTGAAACGGGGCCTGCCCAGGCAGATACCGGCATTCCCGGCACTATCTGCGGTGTGTCCGGGGAAAGGGTTTTGCGGGCTCCCTGTGATGGTTTGTTTGACTCAGTCTGTGCCATCGGGGACCTGGTGACAAAGGACCAGGTCCTGGGGCATGTGGGCAAAATGCCGGTGACAGCAAAGATTGACGGCATGATCCGGGGTATGATCCGGAACCGCACCCGGGTGCCGGCGGGATGCAAGATCGGGGATATTGATCCCCGGGGGGGGGCAGCGGTTCATGACACCATTTCAGAAAAGGCCAGGGCGGTTGGTGGTGCGGTATTGGAGGCCATATTGAATCGGTACAACCGTTGATGGCACTTTGTGTTTAATTTGGACTAATTCAGGAAAAATTATTATGTTGACCCAAGCGTTCATTCCATACAAAGGCTATTACGCCTCACCTTTTGCCAGGTGGCAGGGCAGTTTCGCCAACCAGCATGCCATTGCGCTGGGGGCTGCCACAGCCAGGGCCTGGCTGGCCTCCCGGGAGATCGGTCCGGAAAATTTTGACTACCTGATTCTGGGGGCCACGGTGGGACAGCCCCATATTTTTTACGGCGGTCCCTGGGCCGCGGCATTGCTGGGGGCGGACACCATTTCCGGTGCCTGGCTGTCCCAGGCCTGCTCCACCTCCACCACCGCCGTGTTCCAGGCGGCCATGGGGATCGAAACCGGATGTTATACCTGTGTGTTCACCCTGATGACGGACCGGTGCTCCAACGGGCCCCACACGGTCTGGCCCAATCCCAACGGCCCCGGCGGCCAGGTGATAAGTGAAAACTGGGTCATGGACCAGTTCAACCATGACCCCTGGGCCAAAAACGCTATGATCCAGACCGCTGAAAACGTGGCAAAAGAGGCCGGCATCACCAGAGAACAGTGCGACGAAGTGGCTTTGATGCGGTATGCCCAGTACCAGGATGCCCTGGCCAATAACCGGGCATTTCAAAAACAGTACATGTTTCCGGTGACCATGCAGATGTCCAAAAAGAAAACCGTGACCGTGGAAGCGGATGAAGGTATCATGCCCACCACGGCGGAGGGCCTTGCCGGATTGCGGCCGGTGCTGCCGGATGGTGTCCACACTTTCGGGTCCCAGACCCACCCAGCGGACGGCAGCTGCGGCCTGATCGTGACCACAAAAGAGCAGGCAGCCCGGTTGAGCCATAACCCGGACCTGGATGCCCGGGTGGTGTCATATGGATACAGCAGGGCAAAAAAAGGGTTCATGGCCATGGCAGTGGTGCCGGCCGCCCGGATGGCCCTGGAAAAGGCGGGTATAACCATTGAGGATGCAGCGGTCATCAAGACCCACAACCCGTTTGCGGCCAATGATATTTTTATGGCGGACCAGATGGGAATCACACTTTCCGCCATGAACAACTTTGGGTCATCCCTGGTGTTTGGCCATCCCCAGGCACCTACTGCCGGGCGCCTGATCATTGAAGGCATTGAGGAACTGGCCACCAGGGGCGGTGGATACCTGCTGTTCACCGGCTGTGCAGCCGGCGATACCGGCGCGGCCCTGGTACTCAAGATATAAACACAAAGGGTTTCAGGCAGGGTGATGTATCGATGGGGGCAGGCCTGCTTGTTGGCATAATTAGGGTGACTATTCCTTACGTCAGCAGGCCGGGTTTGATCCCCCCACAGAAAGTCCGGCCTGACCCGATCTCACACTTATACAGGAGGAAACTGCATGCGTGCATTGATAATCGGCGGTGTCGGCGGAATGGGGCAGGGGGTTGCCCGGGATCTTGTGAAACAGGACAAGGTGACAGAGATTGTTCTGGCTGACCTGTACCCGGATCCGGAACGTCTGTCAAAAAAGCTGCGGGAAAGCGATAAAACCACGCTGGTGAAAATGGATGTCAATGACCATGAGGTCATGGTCCAGGCATTCAAAAACACCGATGTTGTGATCAACACCGCCGGTCCCTTTTACAAGACTGCCGTGCCCGTGGCAAAGGCAGCTGTGGCAGCGAAAAAAAATTATATCGATATTTGTGATGATTATGAAGGCACCCAGATCCTGTTTGAATCAGACATTGATTCACTGGCAAAAGATGCCGGTATCACCGTGCTCACCGGCATGGGATCGGATCCCGGCACTAACAATGTGCTGGTGAAATGGTATGCCGACCGCCTGGATGCGGTGGATGAAATTTACCTGTACTGGGTGGTGAGCATTGCCGAGCTGGCCGGGGCTGCCTGGGACCATTCTCTGCACATGACCCTGGGCAAGATCCCCCAGTATATCAACGGTGAACTGGTGCATGTGGAAGGGGGTACCGAGGTGGTGGCGGAACAGTTTCTGGATCCTTTAGGGGTCTGTCATGTCCGGTATGTGGGCCATCCACAGCCGTTGACACTGCCCCGGTACATCAAAGGGGTCAGGAATGTGATCATCAAAGGCGCCCTGATCCCCCTGTGGGTGGATGAACTCATTGCCGAACAAAAAGCCACCGGCCTGTTGAGCACGGATCCGGTGGATCTCAAAGGGGTGCAGGTCACCCCCTATGACCTGGCATTGAAACTGTGGGAAAAGATTCCTGAAGGCCGGGACAACGGTCCACAATCCTCGGGCCTGAAAGTGATTGTCAAGGGCAGGCGGGGGGATCATCGTGTCACCTATACCGCGGACATGGTGGGCCGCATGGCACCGGGCACAGGCCTGCCGGCCTCCATCGCCGCATTGATGATGGATGACGGCCATGTCACTGTCAAGGGCGTGGTGGCACCGGAGGGCTGTATCGACCCGGATATCTTTTTGAAGATTTTCCTGGGCCGGGGGGCAAAGATTCACCAGAGCGAGAAAATCGAATCCATGTTTACACCGGACAAGTAAAAAGCTTGCCTGTCACAGGCGATATTATCACAGGAGATATGCCATGAGAGAGACACCCAGGCTGAACATTGCCAAAAGCCTTGAACTGTTTGAACAGGCCTGCACACTGGTGCCGGGCGGGGTCCTGGGGGCCAGAAAACCCACGGATTTTATCAACGGGGAATACCCTATTTTTTTGGAATCCGGCAAAGGATGCCGCCTCATAGATGTGGACGGCAATGAATTTGTGGATTTTCTGTGCGGATACGGTCCCATCATCTTGGGGTACCGGGAGGGGGAAGTGGACAGGGCCGTGTATGACCAGATCAGCGGCAAAGGGTTCTGCTTCACCCTGACCCAGAAATTTCAGAACCGGCTGGCAGAAAAAATCCATGAACTGGTGCCCTCGGCAGAGATGAGCATCTTTCTGAAAACCGGGTCGGACGCCACCACCGCCAGTATCCGCATCGCCCGTGCCCACACCGGCAGACTCAAGGTGATGCGGTGCGGGTATCACGGATGGCACGACTGGTGCGTGGAGATGAAAGGCGGGATCCCGCCAAAATTTTTTGAAGATGTGTTTGAATTCCAGTACAACCGACTGGATCAACTGGAACAGCTCATGGCTGAGCACGGATCTGACACCGCCGCAGTCATCATGACTCCCTTTGGCCACCCCAACCACCAGGAGATGCAGGTCCCGGCCCCGGGATTCCTGGAAGGGGTCAAGGAGATCGCCCAAAAATACGGCGCGGTCCTGATCTATGATGAGATCCGCACCGGGTTCCGGGTGTCCATGGGCGGTGCCCAGAAGTACTACGGGGTCACCCCGGACATCAGCGTCCTGGGCAAGGCCATTGCCAACGGATATCCCATCTCCGTGGTCACGGGAAAAGAGGAGATCATGACGGCCGCATCCCACAAGCTGTTCATCTCCTCCACCTTCTTTCCCAACAGCGATGCCTTTGTGGCAGCCCTGAAAACCATTGAGATCCTGGAGCGGGACCAGGTCCTGGAAGATATCTGGACAAAGGGAGAAACATTCATGGCCCAGATCCAGCAGGCCATGGACACCCATGATGTGGGGGCAAAACTCACCGGGATCCCGCCCATGTTCTACATCACCTTTGACAAGGACGCAGACGGCACCTACAAAGCCAAACGCACAGATTTCTACACCCAGCTCATCCGCAAGGGGTATTTTTTCACCCCGTTCCACCACGCCTATATCTCCTTTCGCCACACCCGGGCGGATCTGGACCTGGCCATGGCTGCTATTGATGAATCTCTGGCATTCCTCAAGGCCAAGTATCACGGATAGCTAGAAACCAAAGTTCCGGCACCCATTTCCGAAATGATCACAAGTCTTTTGGAATGGGTGCTTAAAAGGATGGATAACATCCCATTCCCAGGCATTGAATGTCAATTGAATAAGTGGTATGACAATCTGGAAAATTATGTAAGGACAAAATGAAATGATTCATGTCGTCGCATCAATACAGATAAAGCAGGGGCAGGTATCCAGGTTTCTGGAAATTTTTACATCCAATATGCCGGCGGTTCTTAAAGAAAAGGGGTGTATCGAATATGTCCCTGCCGTTGACATTCCCACAGATCTGCCTGCCCAGGAGAAAAATGAACATGTTGTCACAGTCATCGAAAAGTGGAACAGTCTGGAAGATTTGACCGCACATATGTCCGCACCCCATATGCTTGCATACAAGGAAAAAACAAAAGCCCTTGTTGAAAAGACATCTGTCAAAATTTTGAAACAGGTTTAGCAAATAAGCAAAAAACGATATGCAGCATGTGAAAAAATTCTCCAGGATGGCAATTGAACCGGATATTCCAGATGCATGAACACCTGTATGTAATACATGGCAATGATCCGCAGGCCATGACCTGTCAGCTTCTGGAATATCTGCAGCCGTTCAAACATTTGCCGGCTCACGCGGTCATCGGGATCAAGCCTAATCTGGTCACGGCCACCCCGGCCGGGCATGGTGCCACCACCCATCCTGAGATTGTGGAAGCGGTGATAGCCTTTCTTCAGGCCGGGGGATTTTCCCGGATCAAAATCATTGAAAGCGCCTGGGTGGGGGAGAGTACGGCAAAAGCCTTTGATGTGTGCGGCTACACCGCACTGGCAAAAAAATACGGCATACCCTTGCATGATCTAAAGCAGGATGAAGCAGTGCAAAAACAGGTCCACGGCATGGATATTCAGGTCTGCCGGCAGATGGGAACCATTGATTATCTGATCAATGTACCGGTGATCAAGGGCCATTGCCAGACCCGGCTCACCTGTGCCCTCAAGAACCTCAAGGGGGTCATTCCTGATGCGGAAAAACGCAGGTTTCACCGGCAGGGGCTGCACAAGCCCATCGCACTGCTCAATACCCTTGTGAAACAGCATTTTATCATTGCCGACGGTATCTGCCCGGATCCATTTTTTGAGGAAGGGGGGCGGCCCTCCCGGCTGCACTGCATTGCTGCAGGGTACGATCCGGTTCTGATGGATTCCTGGGCTGCCCGGGTCCTGGGGCTGGACCCGGCCGATATCTCCTATATCCGTATAGCGGCGGACGCAGGTGTGGGGCAGGTTCTGCAATCCATGGACCAGGTCATTTCCCTGAATACCGGCCCCCGGCTGCCCCGGTCACATATCCCGGACCATGGCCCGCTGCCGGGGGAGATCATGCATGAATGCCAGGCATGCTCCGCCTGCCGCAGCAGCCTGGTTTCGGCCCTGAACCTTCTGAAGGAGGGTGGAAAGACCCTGATTTCTTTGGATCATATTGCCATGGGCCAGGGTTATCAAGGCAGCACAGGGAGCCCGCATCTGTGGGGAATCGGCGACTGTACAGCGGATTTTGTCTGCCATCTGCCGGGGTGTCCGCCGTCACCGGAAGATATATTCGTGTTTTTAAGCGACTGTCACATCGGCTGAATGCCAAATTTTCTAAATTCTGAACAAACATATGGAAATGATATGAAATACACAGATGCAATTGAACGGCTGGATGCGCTGGGAGGCGATAAATGGGCCGTGTATAAAATGGCCAGACAGTTGATGGCAGATGGCAAAGATGTCATTGAAATGGCAATTGGTGAACCGGATGTGCCAACGCCGGATTATTTGATAGATGCGGCCATGGCGGCGCTGCGCTCAGGACGTACAGGGTATGCGTCAAGTGCGGGTGAGAGCAGTCTGCGGTACGCCCTGGCGGAACGGTATACCCGCCAGGCAGGCAGAGAGATTCTGCCGGAGCAGGTGCTGTGTTTCCCCGGTACCCAGACAGCACTTTACGCGGTTATCAGCGCAGTTGCCGCATCAGGTGATGAGGTGATTCTGGGAGATCCCATGTATGCCACCTATGCCTCTGTGATGGCGTCAATCGGGGCTGAGATGGTGCGTGTGCCGTTACAGGCGGCAAATGGTTTCCGCATTCAGGCGGCAGATATTGAAAAGCGGATTACGGCCGGCACATCGCTGATTTTTTTGAATACCCCCCATAACCCCACCGGGGCCGTGTTGACAGAACAGGATGTTTCAGACATTGGTGCGGTGGCAAAAAAGCATGATCTCTGGCTGCTGGTGGATGAGGTATATGATGAGATGGTGTTTGACAATGCACCGTTTTTCACCCCCCTTTCCCATGGGGATCTAGCGGATCGTGTTATTGTTGTCAGTTCCATTTCAAAAACACACGCTGCGCCGGGGTTCCGCAGCGGCTGGTGTGTCGGCCCTGCCGGGTTCTGCTCCAGGCTGCTGCCCATGTCTGAAGCGATGCTGTTCGGTAATCAGCCGTTCATTGCAGATGCTACGGCGGCAGCGGTCAGGGGGCCGTCTCCGGTTGCCAAAGGTATGTGTGAGCGTTTTTTTCACCGTGCCCAACGGCTGGAGCATATCCTGCACAGCAGGACAGGGTTGACAGTACAGAAACCGGAAGCAGGCATGTTTGCTCTGGTCAATGTGTCCTGCACCGGCATGAACGGCACTGACTATGCCATGGATCTGCTGCTGAACGCCGGCGTGGGCGTAATGCCGGGAAACGCTTTTGGAGAGTCTCTGCACGACTGGGTGCGCATTGCTTTGACCAGACCCGATGACATCTTTGATGAAGGCTGTAAAAGGATCGCTGCCCATGCAGAAAAAAACAATGGATAACCGGCAGGACCGCAACCGCATCTCTGTGGGAAAAGCCCTGGTGCAGTATCTGGAAAACCACGGCATATCCGTTGTTTTTGGTATACCCGGTGTTCACACGCTGGCATTGTACCGCGGGCTGGAAAAAGCAAACATCCGCCATGTCACCCCGCGCCATGAGCAGGGAGCAGGCTTCATGGCTGACGGCTATGCCCGGGTTTCGGGCAAACCGGGTGTGGCCTTTGTCATTACCGGACCCGGGATCACAAATATCTTAACAGCCATGGGCCAGGCCCTTGCCGACAGTATTCCCATGCTGGTTGTATCCAGTGTCAATGCTGCAGACAGCCTTGGAAAAGGGCTTGGGCATCTGCATGAACTGCCGGATCAGCAGGGACTTTGCAGGAAACTGTCCCTGCGGTCGGAACATATCCATACGGCCCGGGATCTGATACCGGCCCTGGATGCCATATTCACAGATCTGGCCGTGAGCCGTCCCGGTCCCATGCATATCCAGGTGCCGCTGGATCTGCTTGGACAGGATGCTGTCCTGCCAATGGGGGAACTGGAAATCACCATGCCCCCGCTGCCTGACCCAAAGGATATCGCAGCAGCCAGGGAAAAACTGGCCCAGGCCAACCGCCCGGTCATTATCGCCGGCGGCGGCAGCATTTCGGCGGCTGATCAGGTAACAATTCTGGCGGAAACACTAAATGCCCCTGTTGTCCAGACCATAAATGCCCGGGGCCAGATGCACCGGCACCCTTTGCGGATACCGGCCAGTCCGAGCCTGCAGGCGGTCAGACACCTGCTGGCTGCGTCGGATGCAGTACTTGCTGTGGGCACGCAGCTGGGGCCCACGGATTTTGACATATACAATAGAGGGGATGCACCGCCCCTGGGGCACCTCATCCGTGTGGATATCGATCCACAGCAGCTGCAGCGGCATCCTGCAGACATTCGGCTGCAGGGGCAGGCCCGGGACATTCTGCCGCTTCTGATACAGGGCCTGGCACCGTTAGCCGAAACCGGTACCTGGGGAGAACACACTGCAAAAACGGTATGCAGCAAAGCACGGGCTGAACTGCCGCCCGGTTACGGCCATATGGTTGAGATGGTGGAAACCATCCGGGATGCCCTTCCCGGATCCATTATTGTGGGGGATTCAACACAGCCAGTATATGCGGCAAACCTGTACTATGGCCATGACAGTCCTAAGGGATGGTTCAACGCCGCCACGGGATTCGGTACCCTGGGGTATGCCATACCGGCTGCCATCGGGGCCTGTCTGGCAGATCCGGGGCGCCGGGTTGTCTGCATTACCGGGGATGGCGGAGCACAGTTCACATTACCGGAAATGATGACGGCAAGGGATGAAAGCCTGCCGGTTGTTTTTCTGATATGGAACAATTTCGGGTTTAAGGAGATTGCAGATGCTATGGCAGATGCAGATATCACCCCCATCGGCTGCTGTCCGCGTCCACCGGATTTCCAGGATATTGCCCGGGCGTATGGCATGCCCTATGTGAAATGTCACAATACTGTATCAGATCTTGCAGGTACATTGAAATCCCATGCTGATTCACAACAGCCTGTGGTGATTGAAATACAAATCCCATACCGGCATAGTTGAAGCGGTGGCAGTCTCTTTTGGGCGGTTGGGCAGAAAGATGGATGTGATGGAACCGCTTGACCGGCAGGACGGGCCATGGTAGAAACCATTGTATGTTAGATGTTTCCAGAACAACCGATACAGTACTGATGGTCAGGCCCCATGATTTCGGGTTCAATGAGGAGACCGGTCTGGACAACGAATTCCAGAAACGGCCCACAGAATCTGAAAAACAGATCAATGAAGCGGCCAATGCGGAGTTCCAGGCCATGGTGGATACCCTGCAGGCCAAAGGCATTACCGTGCTGGTGCTGGAAAAACCCAAAACCCCCTATCCCCGGACCCCGGACGCCATTTTCCCCAACAACTGGTTTTCCACTGAACATGACGGCACCCTGATTACCTATCCCATGGCAGCAGTCAGCCGCCGGTATGAACGGCGGCCCCAGGATGTGGAGAAACTGCTGCTGGCCAACGGGTATAAAATCAGGAACGTCATCCATGTGGGGGCCCTGGATGAGCAGGAGCGGTTTCTGGAAGGCACCGGTTCCATGGTAATTGACCACCGGGAAGAGATTGTCTATGCAGCCCGTTCCCACCGCTGCCATCCGGATCAGTTTGA
>JAWOEP010000262.1:0-8016 GCA_046482705.1 Desulfotignum sp. | reverse complement strand
GACAGGCCTGAATAAAGGCTGACCGGCCGGTCAAAGGTGCGGATAAACGCAGACACATCCCGGCCCGCTCCCAGGTAAGGGCATCCCAGGCCCTGTGCCCACGCCGCATTTTCAGGGGGGCCGATCAGCTGCACCTGGTGCCCGGCAGACTGCAGTGCCAGCGCTATAGCGATCATGGGCTGGATATCCCCCCGGGACCCGCAGGTGGCAAGAATGATTTTCACTGGGTATCTTCTTTCATCATGCATCATTTGCATTTTTTATTGCCTGGCCCATGCCGGCAGCCTGGCTGTTCAATCTGTCAGCAATGCTCATTCCGGATGCATCATCAGCCGCTTTGTTTATTCTTTTCCCGGTTGACATCCGGTTGATCGAATCTGAAAAAGATTTGTATGCATCGCCTAATTGCCTGCTGGCAAACATGCTGGATGTGTTTGAATTTATTTTCATATAAAAAGTCCTCCCTGTTTTTTTATGGGCATTCTGTTGTCACAAAACATGCAATGCAATTTTCATGCTGGCAAAATCAAAAAGCAAAGCCTGCTTACATTCAGGGGATTCCGGTAAAAACCTCATAAATATAATTGGGTTGCTGTCAATTTTTGTCAATGAGAACGCCCAATAATGAATATCACATCGGAACCGGCATACAGCTTGCGAAAAAACAGATTGGCCTTAAACCATATTGTCAAACAGAAGGAACAGAAGGAAGGCTTCATCAATGTTTACAGTGAGCCATGCCAATTCCACCTACCAATATTATTCAAAATCTGATATTGTCGATTGGTCAAGAAAAGATGCAAGAATTCCTGACTTTGATGGCGCTGCTAAAAAAATCTGAATTTTTGCGGCCCTTAAACTTTAGCCACTGATGAGGTAATCAAGAATGCGGGATAGTTATGACTTTAAATGGAAAGACCTTGGCGACCTTTCTGAAGGCAGACCAAATTTAGGAGCTGAAACGTCCGTTATTGTCTATCGACTCATGCAGTATACATTCAAAGATGTTTTCACCAAAGAGATCGGTAAGCAAAAAACCGGTGAATTATTCGTTAAAGCTGGTGCGCTTGCCGGTCGGAAGTTTTGCAAGAACCTTCTTGACACGTCACTGCCACTTAGCCAATTCATAGCAGAGTTGAAAGAAAAACTTATATCACTAAAAGTGGGCATTTTAATGATCGAAGAAGTCGACAAGGAAAAACTCCAATTTGTTTTGACTGTGTCAGAAGATCTTGATTGTTCAGGTTTGCCAATATTTGGAGAGTCTGTTTGTGATTATGATGAGGGCTTTATTGCTGGTATTCTTGAAGAATATACAGGTAAAAAGTTCATGGCCAAGGAAGTTGATTGTTGGGCAACTGGTGACAGGACATGCCGATTTGAAGTAAAACCAATTGAGGTTTTCAATGGAAGCTCGTAAGATTTTAGAAAAACTGGATGCATGTCTGAAACAAGCTATGGGTCAGGGACTTGGAAAGAATGGCCTTATTTTTCCAATAGATCCAATTGCTGTTGACGATGAGGAGCTCAGAGTTGTTTGTAATCGGTTGGCAGCAACTTTTGACATGATAAATGAATCATATCAATATTCCGAACATCTGTCTCGGGGGGATCTAAAAGCAAAATCATCTCGCAACAATATATTTGCAATGCCACTTAAGGGATTACAGGCAAGCTTGTCCCATTTAACATGGCAGGCCAGGCAGGTTGCGGAAGGTGATTTAAGCCAGAAAGTGCATTTTCTTGGTGAGTTTTCAGATTCATTCAACCGCATGATCAGATCTCTGCGTGAGAAAAAAATTATTGAACAGCGTTTAAAGCTCATAACAGATGTGCTTGGTGAAGGTGTTTTTCTTGTTGATTCTGATGGGAAAATTATTTTTGCAAATCCAGAGGCAACTCGTCTGCTTGGATATAGCTTCGATGAAATTAAAGGTGTTCTTATTCATGAAGTTATCCATAAACAACAATCAAATGGCACGCTGTACAAGCCTGAGGAGAACCCGCTTTTCAATGCCATAACGTCAGGGAATGATTACAATAACGATGATGGCGTTTTTACCTGCAAATCCGGGTTCCTGATGCCTATAAGTTTTGTCTGCAGGGCTGTTTATAAAAACAACATATTGGATGGGGCAGTCATAGCATTTCGTGATATTACAGCGCAAAAAAAGCATCTTCAATCCCTTGAGGCAATCAATGAACTTTTGGAAAAACAAGCATCCACAGATGCACTCACTGGAATATTTAATCGAATGAAGTTCAACACATCGTTAACAAAGGAGATACAAAGAGCTCAGCGTTACAACACCCCACTTTCATTGATTATTTTTGATATTGACCATTTTAAGCTGGTAAATGATACATACGGGCATTTAGCCGGTGACAATGTTTTAAAAAATCTTGTCAGGCTCGTAGCCTCCAATCTGCGTGAGACAGACATTTTTGCACGCTGGGGGGGTGAAGAGTTTGTAATTCAAACACCGGAAACTACCCTTGATGGCGCATTAAAATTAGCAGAAAAGTTACGAAGCAAAATTGAAAGCCATGATTTTTCAGAACCTGAAAAAATCACCACAAGCTTCGGCGTTACAACTTCCCAAAAAGGCGACAATAACCTCTCTTTGATAAATCGTGCAGATGAAGCACTATACCGTGCAAAAGAAAGCGGTCGGAATCAAGTTGTGTATCATGCTTAATTATCCGCTGCCAGAAATGTTTGATGTCAACGACAAGATGTGCCGGATATATGGGCTGACAAAAGCTGTGATGACATAAGGGGTGACATGACACCGGTACCGAACCAGACAAGCAGTACTTTTCCCTATCTGACGGTGGTTTTTCTGACCGCCATCTTTTTTCTGAATTTTATCATCCGCATCATCATCTCTCCGCTCATGCCCACTATCCTGGAGGATATGGGACTGACCCCTGACCAGGCCGGATCATTTTTTCTGGTGTCCGCATCCGGATACTGCGTGGCCCTGCTGTGTTCCGGGTTTGTATCGTCCCGGTTCCTGCATGTCAAAACCATCGTGTTTTCCGCCATTGCCACCGGCCTGATGATGGTGCTGACCGGGCTGTCCCACGATCTGACCCTCATGCGGTGGACTGTTTTTGCCGCAGGCATGGCTGCCGGGCTGTATCTGCCGTCTGGCATTGCCATCCTCACCACCGCTGTTGCTGAAAAAAACTGGGGAAAAGCCATGGGGATCCACGAGCTGGCCCCCAACGTGAGTTTTCTGCTGGCCCCGGTCCTTTGCGAGGCTCTGCTGTTGTGGATGACCTGGCGTCAGGTGCTGTTTTGTGTGGGGACTGCCTCCATCTTGATGGGTTTGTCTTTTCTGCGGTTTTCCCGGATCCGGGATTTTGCCGGAAAAGCCCCGAATTTCAAAGCGTTTGCTCCACTGGCCGCTACCCCGTCCTTCTGGTGCATGATGCTGCTGTTCAGCCTGGGGGTGTCCGGAACCCTGGGGATATACGCCATGCTGCCGCTGTTTTTGGTGAACGCCCACGGCATGACCCAGGCCCAGGCCAATACCCTGATCACCCTGTCCCGGGTGGCCACACTGCCCATGCCCCTGGTAATCGGTTGGATTTCCGACCGGTTCGGCCTGAAACCGGTGCTGGCCACCGTGCTGGCAGTGAATGGTCTCCTGGTGTTCGGTATCGGAGTGTCCAATGGATTTCTTCTGCAGGTATGGGTGTTCTGTCAGCCCGTGGTGGCGGTGTGTTTTTTTCCGCCCGCATTTGCTGCATTATCCCATATCGGCTCTGAGGAGATGCGCAGCGTAGCAGTCTCATTTACCATACCGGCAGCCTTTCTGGTGGGCGGCGGTTTGGTGCCCAGTCTTATTGGTATTCTGGGGGACAAAGGATGGTTCACTGCAGGTTTTATGGCGGCCGGGGGCATGGTTCTGGCAGGGGCGGCAGTTCCCTTTTTTCTCACCTTTCACAAAACGGAAAACTGAAGAAGAAGGATACCAATCCAATCAAAAAAATGATACTGTCTGCGGGTATCATTTGACCCATTGAAAAGAAAGGTAGATATGAAAAAGCATGCAGCCGATAACGCCAACCCGCCGGATTTCAAGTTTGAGGCGGCCAGATGGTCCATATTCGCCATTCTCATCCTCACCTATATCCTGGTGTATTTTCACCGCATGGCTCCGGGGGTGGTGTCGGAATTTCTCATGGCGGACTTCGGCATCAGCGGGGCCCGTTTAGGGTCTCTGGCCGCCGTCTATTTTGCCGTGTATGCCGTGATGCAGATCCCGTCCGGTGTGATCGCCGACACCCTGGGAACCCGGACATCCATCATCTTCGGGAACCTGGTGGCCGGTACCGGTTCCATTGTTTTCGGCCTGGCCCCCGGGTTTGAAATGGCACTTGCCGGTCGTTTTCTGGTGGGGCTCGGGGTGTCTGTGGTGTTTATTTCCATCATGAAGAACAACGCAGTGTGGTTCCATGAAAAGGTGTTCGGCATCATGAGCGGTCTGACCCTGTTTTTCGGCAATCTCGGGGCGGTCCTGGCGGCCGGCCCCCTGTCCCAGGTGTTGACGGTTTTTCAGTGGCGCACGGTTTTCACAGGGATCGGAGGCCTTTCCCTGTGCCTGGCCCTGGCCGGATTTTTAGTGGTCAGAAACAAACCGCAGGATATGGGGTTTGATCCACCCAACACCTATGCCGGCCGCTTTGAAATTCACAACAGCCACTGGGTGACCAATCTGAAAAGTGTGGCCATGACCCTGCGGGTATGGCCCGGATTCTGGGTTCAGCTGGGAATGATCGGCAGCAGCTATTCCTTTATGGGGCTCTGGGGGATCCGCTATATGCAGGATGTCCATCTTATGAGCCGGGCCGGAGCCGCCAACCTCATAACAGCCCAGCTGCTCAGCTTTGCCCTGGGTGCTTTGTTCTGGGGATGGATCTCCGACAGAATCGGCAAAAGAAAGCCGTTTCTGGTTTCAGCCGCGGCCGCCTATCTGCTGTCCTGGCTCATGCTGATGTACCTGCCGTGGACCCCCGGAATCACCGGATATCTCATTTTTATCTTTATGGGATTTGCCGCATCAGGGTTTGTCATCACATTTGCCGCAGCCAAAGAGATCGTTCATCCGCACCTGTCCGGCATGGGGGTCAGCGTGGTCAACACCGGCTGCTTCATCGGCACGGCCCTGGCCCAGCCCCTGGTGGGCTACATTGCAGACATGACCTGGGACGGCACCATGGCGGCCGGGGTCCGGATTTACAGTGCCGCCGACTACCAGAACGGATTCATCGCCATGATCCTGTTTTCCATTCTGGCCCTGGCAGCCGCATTCAGGGTCAGGGAAACCTATTGCCGCAACAGCTTTAAAGAATAAAAATTCTGGTTGACCACATGGCAAAAATAAGAGAAACTTTTGCAAGGTGACATGAACCATCACCCTGCAAAAGGGTTTCAATCCCAATTTATACATCTTTATAGGAGGAGCAAAACATGACAGACAACGTTGTCATTGCACTATCCTGCGGCACCAACGATACCAACCGCGCCACCCGGGCCATCCACCTGGCCACCATCGCACACAAGGAGGGTAAGAACACCTGCCTTTTTTTACTGGATGAAGGGGTGTATCTGGCCAAACAGGGCATCATAACCCATGTCAGGGCCGCCACCGGGGATGTGGCAGATGATCTGCTGGCCTATCTTCAGGCCCATGAGGTCCCGATCCTGGTGTGCACCCCATGTGCCGCTGCCCGGCAGATCAAGGAAGCGGATCTGATCGAAGGGGCCCGCATGGCCTCGGCTGCGGAATTCATCAACATGTCCTGTGAAGCGGCGGTGATCAGCTTATAAAACACCGGCCGGCATGCTGAAGGAACCCCGGCCGGGTCTTCCGGCGGCCCAGTATCTTTCGGTCCGCAGCATTTCTGAAACATCGCCGGAACTGACTTTCACAATGGTTTTGCCGGCACCGGTTCATGTCTTGATCCCAGGCTGTTCAAAAGGATCGCCCCTGAGACGATACAGCCGCCGACAACCGTCAGCATGCTGGGCACTTCATTGATGCCGAAGACGGGCAAATAGACCCAGATGACCCCGCCGACAACCTCGAAAAGGGACAGCAAGTTCAGTTCCGCTGCCGGGAAATATCCGGCACCCAGGGAGAACAGAATCAACCCGACACCCACCAGGGACCCGTGAACCATGCTCAGCAGAATGTTCCGGCCGGGCATCATCATGGAGTCGCCTTGAACCTGCATGATAGCGGCGGTAATGGCTGCACACAGGATACCGGCCAACGCGACGGTCGCAAACTGGGGGGTTTCCTTGCGCACCCGCAAAGAGATCGAAAATGTGGCAAAACCGCAGGCTGAAGCAAATCCGGTAACTATTCCCAGCAGACTGCCCGCTTCCAGCCCTTCAATCACCATCACCCCGATTCCGATAAAAGCGACGCCCATGGAAACCCAGGTAATGGGGCGAAGTGTTTCCTTAAGAATGACAATCCCCATGAATGCGGCAATAAAAGGGATAGTTGAAAACAGAAACAAGGTATTGGCGGCCGTGGTCAACGTGATGGACCAGATAAAAAAAATAAACGCACCCACCAGGCCCAGTGCACCGACAATCCCGGAAAGCCCGATTTTCTGAAAATTTTGGACAAACCGGTGCCGGTCTCTGACCATCAGATAGATGCATAAAATGGCTGCCACGGTCAGGCCCCTGAAAAACAGATACTGCCAGCGGAAGTCCCGGGGATCCACCATGTACCGGATAGTCAGTGCCCCGAATGACCACAGGGTCCCTGCGGTCAACACCGCGGCCAATGCTTTTGAATGACCCATTGCTGCCATTGCTGTTCCTTTCCATTCCCCTTCAGGGGGGTTTTTTCCTGTCGGTCGATGCTTCACCACGTATTTTCACAAAAACTAACAACGGGCATATTAGGCGATCCATTCCAATCACTCAAGGATAATTATTGTGAAAATCTTGAAAATTTGCTCATAAGCAGTAAAATATGTCTCCTGATGGACGACGGGCCGTTGATTTAGAATCCTTTGTTTTTAAACCGATCTGTTCATCTGGATCTGCTAAAAAAAGCTGCAATTCACTCCAATTGATCTTATGGCCATCAAAGATGCCAAACTTGCCATCTGTTGTTGACTTTTTTGGCATCAAACTGATACTGAATACATGTAACCACGACGTAAGAAAACAACCTGAGAGCAGGGTATTTGATGCAGCCATACAAAGATTATATCACAGGTCTTGAAAATGCGTTGGCAAGCAACGATGCGCTTCCTGTTTTAAACCCAAACGTCATGAAAATACAGCAGGAAGCCACAAGGAAAGATCCCCATTTCTCTGTATTGGCAAGCCTTATCCGTAAGGACCCGGCCATGACCAGCCAGGTTTTAAAGGTTGCCAACGCCCCCTATTACCGGGGAAGAGAAGTAGCCCGAACCCTTATGGATGCCCTCACACGGCTGGGTCAAGATGAAATTGTCAATATTATAATGGCCCTGATATACCAGCAGCACTTCCGGTCAAAACATCCGGTGATACAGCCATTACAAAAACAATTGTGGCATCACTGTGTCAATTGCGCCATCGGCACTTTATGGACTGCCAGGCATCTTTGCCTCAAGGAGTTGGTTCCACAGGCATTCATTGCCGGGCTGCTGCATGATATGGGGAAACTGCACATCCTGTCCGTGCTGGAGCATATCCTGACCGCTTCCGGGGAGAACATACAATTTCTCACTCCCGAAATTGACAATATTCTTGATACACAACATACCGGCCTGGGCCACAGGCTTCTTACCCAGTGGCGTCTGCCCAGGCGATACCGAACCATTGCACGGGATCACCACAGCAAGCCCTTTGATATGTCAGACAAGCTCCTGGTCATCGTAAGACTTGCAAATGCGCTGTGTAACAGCATGGAGCAAAATGGAACAGGATCTGATCCTACGGAAATACTAAAAATGCCTGAAGCGCGAATACTTAATCTGACAGAGCCTGAA
>JAWOEP010000164.1:0-6896 GCA_046482705.1 Desulfotignum sp. | reverse complement strand
CGTCATGTATCTATCAGGAGTAGGAACTAAAAAAGCTGAAATCCTGAAAAAGGAGCTTCGCATAACTTCTTACTGTTATAATTTTCATAAGGACTGACAGCAGCAAGCCCTTTTTTTGCAGGTATATAAGACCTGTACCCTTCACCTGACAGGAACTTATTGACATCCGCAACATCCCCACCCGGGCCAATGACACCCGGCCTGCCCTGCCCCTGGATTTTTTCAAACAAAACCTGCTGTTTGATCTGACAGAACAGGCCGCAGCCCTTCACCATGTATTGATTTTCCACGGAGATGCGGACCAGGTGGTGCCGGTTTCCAATGCCCATACCCTGTTTGAGAGCATGCAGTCCCCCGGAAAATGCATCATACAAAAAGGCGGGGACCACCAGATGTCTTCTGCATCCCATCAGGCTGAATTTGAAACCCATACCCTGGCCTGGTATAAAAAAATATTTGCCCTTACTTTTTCTTAAAACCGCTGTGTTCCTGTTAATTGCCTGCGCAGAACCTCCAGGGCCATGGCTGCAAAAATTTTCTTGTTTCTGCCCCTGTCATCAAATGTAAAATGATACTGTCTGGCATCTGCCACCCCGGGTCCTGCCAGACCGATACACACGGTTCCCACTTTTTTTGCGGTGGGGCCGCCGCCGGGCCCGGCAATGCCGGTGGTGGAAATCCCCCAGTCTGCCCCGGATATTTTTTTTACTCCTTGTGCCATTTCCAGGGCTGTTTTTTCATGGACTGCTCCATGGGTTTCCAGGGTTTTGGGGTCGACTCCCAGCACCTTTACCTTGGCTGCGTTGGCATAGGTGACAGCGGACAAAAGAAAATAATCCGAACTGCCGGGCACCTCGGTGATCAAATGGGAAATCAGGCCCCCGGTGCAGGATTCTGCAGCAGCCAGGGTCTGGTTCTGCCCTTTCAACAGCCGCCCCACCTCTGCTTGCAGAGACAGACCGGTCATAGACACCACTTTTTTGCCCAGCTGCCGGACAACCCAGTGCCCGGCCCGGTCTAAATATGCCTGGGCCCCGTTTTTTTTTATACCTGCGGTTTCTTTTTCCTGGACCGTTTCTTTTTCCTCTACGGTTTCTTTATCCTGGATTCTGCCGGCAGAAGATTTTTCCCCGGTATCACACAAATCAGTGCCGTGAAAAACCAGTTTCACCTCAATGAGGGGAAAACTGGCCCGAAAACCCAGACGGATATCAGCAAACAGGTCATTAAAATCCTTGAGCAATGCCCCCACCCGGGATTCAGGCAGCCCGAAAATGGTGAAACGCCGGATATGCAGATGGGGTGACAGGCCAAATACCTTTGTGATATGCGGTTCCACCTGTGTTTCCATCATCTGCTTCATCTCCGAGGGGACCCCGGGCATACAAAAAAAAAGGCATTTGTGCAACCCAAAGAAAAATCCCGGTGCTGTGCCGTGGGTATTCTTCAAAACCTCTGCTGATGCCGGCAGCAAAGCCTGTTTTTCATTTTCAGGTGTCAGTGCAAATCCCCGGCGGGCGAAATATGTTTTCATGGATTCATACGCCCCGGGATGGCGCACCAGCGGCTGGCCGGCCGCTTTGGCGCAGGCCTGGGCAGTAATGTCATCGCTGGTGGGGCCCAGGCCGCCTGTAACCAGGCAGATGCGGGCCCGCCGGGAGATATGCAGAATCGTTTCTTCCACAGCTTCCACATCATCTCCTCTGGCAGTGATCCGGGAGACCACCACGCCCAGCTGCTTGAGCCTGTCACATAAATAAGCGCTGTTGGTATCAACCAGATCCCCCAGCATCACTTCATCTCCGGTGGACAGAATTTCAGCTATCATATCATTTCCTTATATATATGGTGATTGAAAAACATGGCATGGTTGGAGGAAAAAAAAGCCGGGTTTTTTCGAAACCGTGATCCAATGGCCAGTTGTTTTTTAAAGGTTTTGTCTAAAAACTGTTTCACCTGCTTTCTGTCCCATCCTTTTGGGTGGACAAAATTCAGATACAAGGAAAGGTCACCCCGGTAAAACTCACAGGTGTCAACACCCCGGGCATCTTCGCTGTGTTTTGGCAGATTGAAAACCGCCAGGTTGAGATAATCGATATATGACTGGTGTTCCCGGGTGAAATCAAGGGTTTTACCGGCAGAAGCAGCATCTTCAAAAACAGTGCCGAACAGCAGGTACACATAGGTGAAAATACCTGCCTGGTGAAGGTTCTTCAAAATCCTGGATACCATGGCAAGGTCAGTACCTTTGTGCATGTTGTCCAGCACAGACTGGTCCCCTGATTCCAGCCCCAGCTTGAGCATGCCGCAGCCGCTGCGTTTGAGACGATGGCAGAAATCCGGATCTGCCAGGTCTTTTTCAAACCGCACAAACCCGTACCAGGTAAAGGGAATATCCGCTTCTGACCCGGCCAGTGCCCGCAAAAAAGCCGGGGTCATGGCATTGTCGATAAAATGTATGGTGCCGGGGGAAAACCGCTGATACATGACCATGACATCATCCAGCATGCGGGAGGCACGCCTGGCAATATAGGGACGGGTTTCCGCTTTTTCCGGACAAAACCGGCACTTGCGCCAGTAGCAGCCGATGGTACCCCGGAAGGGCAGTATTCTGGCCGGTGCCAGATAGGTGTTCTCCCGGGCAAACCGGTAATCCGGGACATAATGGCGTCTGGTGCTGCCCGGCTTTCCCAGAAGATCCAGCAGCGGTATTTCCCCTTCTCCCGGTATGATGTTATCAATGAGCCCGGAAAAAGGATTACCTGTATGCGGCCGGCTCATCCAGGAAGAAACAAGGCCCCCGCCCATGACAATTTTTTTGTGTGCAAAATTGTGCCGGATCCACCCGGCCAGCGCAAAACTTACCAGGGCCTGGTTGAGATAACACAAAGAGATTCCCACCCAGGCAGATTCCCAAAGGGACAAAACCGGTCTGAGCATTTCTTCAAAATAAGGGTAAAACGGGTTGGTTTGAAAAGTTTCTGCACTTTTGCACAGATCTTTGCTGCACACGGCAGACAGTTCCTGGTCTGAATAATCACTGAGGGTCACTTTGAACCGGGGCTGGTCCACTGCCAGAGACAGCAGTTTGTTCAGATCATACACCCGCTGGTGATACCGGTCCTGGTTGGTATACAAACCAGGGTTCTGGAGGTCAGCCAGTATGGTTTCTCTGTTCTTCAGGGCTCGGCAGGACCAGGAATCGGTCGGGATCAGGTCCTGGTTGATCAAATACATCAATCCTTCAATACTGGCATCCACCACCTGACAGGCAATGCTGTTTTCTGCCAGTGCCCCGGCAAGATAGGCCACCCCGGCCGGCGGTTCACAGGGTTTTGCCACCGGCGGAAACACTAATAACATCTGTTGCATCCTTGTCTTATATGGTTTGTCCGGCCATGCTTGTATCATATTTTATATAAAATTGCCCAAGAAAATCCGGAAAATGTTTCTATGAATAGAAACATTTGTCTTGACAACTTGGGAGAAATCATTTAATTTGCGCGTCAACCCTTAACCACAGCAAAACCCGGAACTGCAGAAACACTAGGAAACAAACCAGTATGACAATTATTGCAATGGTCTATAAAACGATGTGCCACCATATCAACCGGCCCCTAATTTTTACCCTGCCCCCCACACCGGTGCCCGGCCCCGGCTTCGCCCTAAAGAGGCTGCCATGATCATCTCCCGATTCCCGGACAGAGAAAGGTTTTCACACCTGGTCCAAACCCACAATGTGGTGCCGGTATGCGCCCGGATTCTGGCAGATATCCACAACCCGGTTTCCATTTTGCAGAAATTTCATGCCACAGACAAGGAATGCTTTTTGCTGGAAAGTGTTGAAGGTGGAGAACGATGGGCCAGATACAGTTTTCTGGGGATACGCGCCCACGGCAGCCTGCGGGTATTTGCCGATCATGTGGAACTGGTCACCCGAAAAAACACGTTCCATCCACAGCGCACAACCATTGCCCACGGCAACGACCCTCTGGCTGTGATCAAAACCATCATCCAGGCATACCATCCTGCACAAATAAAAGAGCTTCCGCGTTTCTGGACCGGTCTGACCGGGTTTGTGACCTATGAAATGGTCTCATTTTTTGAAAATATTCCGGTGTCACTGCCCGAGAATTCCCCCTATGCCCATTTTATCATTCCAGACCAGATGGTTATTTTTGACAATGTCCAGCAGACCCTGACCTGTGTGCGCATCTGTTATCTGGAGGAAGATACAGATCCGGATACAGCCTATGATGAGGCCTGCCAGGATCTGGACCAGCTTCTGGCAATTATCCGCACACCGGCCGGGGAACAGGATCCCTTGAAAACACCGCCTGTGGAACTTGCCTGCCAGGTGCCTGACCACCAGTTCCTGGCAGGAGTTGACACCATCAAACACCATATCCTGGAAGGCGATATTTTCCAGGCTGTGTATTCTCTGCCTTTTTCCTGTACAACCAGTCTGGATCCGGTCCTGTTCTACCGGGCCCAGCGGTATATCAACCCTTCTCCCTACATGTTTTTCATGAATTTCACTGACATGGTCATTGCCGGGTCATCCCCGGAAACCATGGTGAGACTGGAAAACCGGGTGGCCACCCTCAGGCCCATTGCCGGCACCCGTCCCAGGGGCGCCACAGAGCAGCAGGATCTGGCCCTGGCAGATGAGCTGCTTTCAGATGAAAAGGAAAAAGCCGAGCACATCATGCTCATAGATCTGGGCAGAAACGACCTGGGCAGGGTAGCGGAACCAGGCACAGTCCAGGTGACCGACACCATGGTCATTGAGCGCTATTCCCATGTCATGCACCTGGTATCCAACATCACCTGTGATCTTTTGCCTGGATATGATGCCCTGGACCTGTTCAGGGCCGCCTTTCCGGCCGGCACCCTCACCGGTGCCCCGAAAATCCGGGCCATGGAGATCATCTCCGGCCTGGAAAAACGGCCCCGGCAGGTATATGGCGGTGCTGCCGGATATATCTCGTTTACCGGGAACATGGATTTTGCCATCACCATCAGAACCGCTGTCATGGAAAACAACACCCTGACAGTCCAGGCCGGGGCCGGCATTGTCCATGATTCAGATCCGGCCGCAGAACTTGAAGAATGCAGAAACAAGGCCAAAAGTGTTGAAACCGCCTTGAAATTCGCCCTTTCCCATACAAATGGAGGCTGAAACATGCAGGTTGTCATTATCGACAATTATGATTCTTTTACCTTTAATCTGGTCCACTACCTTTTGCATACCGGGGTAACCGTTGAGGTGTTCAGAAATGACAAGACCTGTGCCCGGGACCTTGCGGCCATGAACCCCGGCGCCATTGTGATTTCCCCCGGCCCGGGACGGCCGGAAGATGCTGGTGTGTCCCTGGATGTGGTGCGGCAGTTATCCGGTAAAATTCCTATCCTGGGGGTCTGTCTGGGCCACCAGGTCATTGCCCAGAGCTTCGGCGGCACCATTGTCCACGCCCGAAAGATCATGCACGGCAAAACATCGGTGGTCACAGCCGACGGCTCCCATATTTTTGCGGGGCTTTTACGCCCTTTTCCGGTCATGCGCTACCATTCCCTGGCCGTGCAGGAATCAGATCTTCCCGACTGCCTGGTGGTCACAGCCAGAACCGAGGACGGAGAGATCATGGGGATCCGCCACCGGCATCACCCCACCCAGGGGGTTCAGTTTCATCCGGAATCCTTTATGACCACTGTGGGCAAACGCCTGATCCGCAACTTTATCAAAGGGGCTGCAAAATGAATTTCACCCTGCTTCTCAACCGCATTATCGCAGGCCAAGACCTGACCGAAGACCAGGCCGCTGACATGATCACAGATATTTTTTCCGGTACCATCACCCCGGCCCAGGTGGGGGCATTCATGGCAGCCCTGGCCACCAAAAAAGAAACCTTTGAAGAGCTGGCCGGCGCAGCCCGGGCAATGCGCACCAGAGCCCGGCGCATTCAGACCGTGTCCGGAAAAGTGATCGACACCTGCGGCACCGGCGGGGATGCGTCAGGCTCCTTTAACATCTCCACTGCCACCGCCTTTGTGGTGGCAGGTGCCGGCATCACCGTGGCCAAACACGGCAACCGGAGCGTTTCCAGCAGATGCGGCAGTGCAGATGTTCTGGAAGCGCTGGGGGTCAACCTGGAACTGGATCCGGAAATCGTGGAAGAAGCTGTGAATGACATCGGCATCGGCTTCATGTTTGCCCCGGTTTTCCACGGGGCCATGAAATATGCGGCCCGGGCCAGGAAAGAATGCGGGATCCGCAGCATTTTCAACATGCTGGGCCCTTTGACCAACCCGGCTGCCGCCTCCTGCCAGATCCTGGGGGTATATGCCCCCCACCTTACCCAGATGTTTGCCAAGGCACTCAAGCTGCTGGGTGTGGAAAAAGCCTTTGTGGTTCACGGCCATGACGGTATGGATGAAATCACCACCACAGATCTGACCCGGGTAGCTGAACTGTCGGACGGCCAGATCAAATCCTATGACCTGGATCCGCTGCAGTATTTTGATGACTATGCTGATCCAGAAGACCTCAAAGGCGGGGATGTGCACACCAATGCCGCCATTATTCAGTCTGTTCTGGCCGGTGAAAAAGGCCCGAAGCGAAATATTGTTCTGATCAATGCCGGTGCCGGTCTGGTGGCAGCCGGTGCTGCCCCTGCCATCCACCAGGGAATCCAGGTGGCAGCCGATGCCATTGACTCAGGTAAGGCAGAACAAAAACTCATTGACCTGGTGCGGTTCACCCGGGAGAATGCATGAAATGAAACCGCAAGGGTTTTTAAAAACCATGGTCCAAATCAAACAAGAAGCGGTGGCCCATAGCCGCCGAAACCTGCCTCTGGCTGTTCTGCGTAAAGAAGCGGAGAAACTGCCTGCCG
>JAWOEP010000177.1:0-2669 GCA_046482705.1 Desulfotignum sp. | reverse complement strand
GTTTTTTACACAATATCGGGGAGATTACGGGTGAGTCCGCCATATCCCCCAATGATGCGCTGATTGCCGATACCGGGGTCCGGTACGACTATGTCCTGACCAATCCGCCGTTCGGCAAAAAAAGCAGCATCACCATCACCAACGGGCAGGGAAAACAGGAAAAAGAGGATCTGCGCTACAACCGGCAAGATTTCTGGGCTACCACCTCCAACAAGCAACTCAATTTTGTCCAACATGTTCGCACCATGCTGAACATCACGGGCCGGGCCGCCGTGGTGGTTCCGGACAATGTGCTTTTCGAAGGGGGTGCCGGTGAAACGGTGCGGAAAAAGTTGCTCGAAAACACTGACCTGCACACCATCCTGCGGCTTCCCACCGGCATCTTCTACGCCCAGGGGGTCAAGGCCAACGTGATCTTTTTTGACAACAAACCCGCAGCCAAAAAACCCTGGACCCGGGAAGTCTGGTTTTATGATTTCAGGACCAACGTCCATTTCACCAAAAAGAAACACCTGATGACCTATGACGACCTCACGAATTTCATTGCCTGCTACAACCCGCAAAACCGCCACCAGCGAAAAGAAACCTGGTCGGAGGACACTCCTGACGGCCGGTGGCGAAAATTCACCTATGACGAGATCACCGGCCGGGACAAAACCAGCCTGGATATCTTCTGGATCAGGGACCAGAGCCTTGCAGATCTGGACAACCTGCCCGATCCGGATGTGCTGGCTGAAGAGATCATTGAAAACCTGGAAGCAGGCGTCGACAGTTTCAAGCAGATCATGGCATCGATCAATGGACGATAACGCGTAAATATAGTAAGACTGATTCAGCCGGCAAAGAATTCCTTACGGCCAAAAATTCACCCAGCCTGGATCGTGCTCTGAAGGCATTGATGAAAATATGAACATCACAATGACAACTGTTGAAATTAACGCCGGCATCTGCGGCTTCACCACAATGGTTCATGCAGAAAAAACAAATGGGTATAACGCCATGTTCAGACTAGAAAGCCAGTGCCCCAACTGGCAGAAAGTAAATGATCTTCTGGGCGGTCAGGAGATGGATCTGATAACGGAACTGTTTAAAAACAGGCAGACCGGGGAGTTTCATTCTGCCCTGCTGGAAACGTTTTTAAAGACCATTCCCCACATTTCCTGTCCGGTAATATCCGGGATCTTCAAGGCCCTGGAAGTGAGTGCCGGACTGGCGCTTCCCAAAGACGCGGCCATCTGTTTCAGAGAGTAAACACGCCATGGACATGAACACGTTTGAACGCAGACCGTTTTTTTGCATTTCAGCTGATTTTGACGTATCATAGATTATTTTAACGCACAAAAAACCCAAAGGATACGTCTATGATGAAAAACCTGCTGATTTGCTTTTCAGCCGGGTGCCTGGGCGCCCTGGCCAACAGCCTTGTGGTGTGGCAGTTTGGAGAACAGGGGATTGCCCGGCTGCTTGGGGTATCCATTGCACCGGCCCTGACGCCTGCGTGGCTGTATCCAAGAATTGTGTGGGGCGGTATCTGGGGGCTGCTGTTCATCCTGCCGTTTTTAAAATCCCGGTTCATGCTCAAAGGCAGCCTGCTGAGTCTTTTGCCCACTGCGGTCCAGCTTTTTTACATTTTTCCCCATGTGGCCGGCAAAGGGGTTGCCGGCATGGATCTGGGCATGTGGACCCCGCTTCTAGTGGTTGTCTACAATTGGGTCTGGGGGGTTGTGACCGGCCTTACCATCCGGTTTTCCCGGTGATGGAGCAATAACAACAGGGGGGGCAAGCCTATGGACAACAGCCTTAAGATGGATTCCTTTGCCGGGCTGGCGGCCTGGTCTGGTCGCCCCTGAAATTAAATCCTTGTATGAACATCAAATTGGTGTATAATACATCGTTTTTCTGACCCATCCGGTCCTGTGCCCTTCCAATAGACATAAAAAATACAGGCTTTACACAACTGCGCCGGCAAAATAATTGGAAACCGGTGTGACTGCATACATATTAAGGAATACCATGCCTCAAAAAAATTTACCCGTGACCGGGTTTGAGCAAATGAATCTGAACCCGGTTGTGTGCTCTGCATTGAAAGATCTGGGATATGAGACCCCCACCCCCATCCAGTCCCGGACCATTCCCTGTCTGATCGAGGGAAAGGATGTCGTGGCACAGGCCCGGACAGGCACGGGAAAAACCGCTGCTTTTGCCCTGCCCGTGCTGTCCCGAATCGATTTGACAAACAAAAAGCCCCAGGTTCTGGTGCTGACCCCCACAAGGGAACTGGCCATTCAGGTGGCAGACGCCTTTAAAGGGTACGGCAAGAACATGCCGGGACTGAACGTGCTGCCGGTCTACGGCGGGCAGAGCTATGGCGTTCAGCTCAACCAGCTCAAACGGGGCGTCCATGTGGTGGTGGGCACGCCCGGACGGCTCATGGACCATATGAAAAAAAAGACGGTGTCCTTTTCAGACCTCTTCTGCCTGATTCTGGATGAGGCGGATGAAATTTTCCAGCTCCAAAAGTATTATCTCTATTAAACTGCGATACCTAAAGCTTCAAAAACATATCTTAAAGCCATCTCTTTCCGTGGGATTATCGGGTTTTGGCATGCGATCATCCAGCAGCTTTGGGCCTGGTCTTCGCGAAGCCTGGCGTCGGTTTCGCACAAGCT
>JAWOEP010000097.1:0-4861 GCA_046482705.1 Desulfotignum sp. | reverse complement strand
AATTCCTATGCAGCTACCCGTATGCTTTGTCTAAAATAATCCTCCATTGTAGGCGATGAAGCATAGGAGCATTACCCGTTTCTCCAAAACGTACTTTTACGGCCAGTATTCCGGCATTGCCATTAACTGATAAACGTATTTCCGGCTGATTTATTATTTTTTTGGTAAGTCTGGACATATTTTTAATCCTGCAGATCATTTTATACTGGGGAAAGCGGCCTTGAAATCTTTTATCACCTGCCGGGCTGTCTGCCTGCCGCCCATCATTACAGGGGTATAGCCCCCGCCGTGGGACCAGGCGCCGGCCAGGTAAAGTCCTTTGACCGGGGTCCGGGATTCCAGGTGGGGCAGGTTCCGGTCATACCCGTATATGGCGCCGCCGGTATTGCCGGTATAAAACACATTGGTCAGGGGGGTGCCGATCTCCATCTCTTCGATCATGCCTGACAGACCCGGGATCAGGGCCTTTTCCACCCGCTGGATGAACCGGGAAGCGATCCGCTCCTTTTCCCGGTTATAGGCCTGTTTTTCATTGTTGAAATAATCGGTTTCAAATGTCTGCCACCTTGCATAATCACTCAGACAGATGATGGTCATGGTGGCTTTGCCTTCAACAGAATATCCCTGGAACAGGTTGTCGTAAAGGGTAATGCCGATGCCGGATTCCGCCAGGTCGGCCTTGTTGAACAGATTGTTTTCTGACGAGCCGGCTGTTCCGGCCAGATCGATTTCATAGTCATGGATACCGGGCACCGGCTGGTTCAGTCCCAGCCACACCACAAAACTGGACAGGGAAGGCCTGCGCTGCCGTGCCTGTGCCGCAAATGATGCCGGCATGACCGACGGCGGAACCAGGGAGTTCGCCAGGGCCCCCATGCCGGTCCAGTCCACCAGGGCGGCACTGGATGCCAGGTCTCTTCCCTTGCCATTTTCCAACAATATGCACCCGCCCTTCCCACCCTGACAACACAAAGCAGATGAACGGCGGCATCAAAGCGATGAATGGCAGCACAGTGGGATGAATGGCATTGCACTTGCCGGCCGGTTTTGGCAAATTGACCCATGTTCAAACAAAACCATATCATCAAAACCCTGGCCATGACTGCGGTGTTCAATACCGCCATTGCCCTGGTACTGCATTTCATGGTGATCCGGGAATCCGGGTGAGCAGGGCCTATGAACATCTGTTCAAGGCCATGTAACCGCCGGCTTCACCGGTCTGTCTTTTTACGTTCTTTTCTTGACATATGATGCAATAGGCCTTAAATTATAGACCTATTATAAAGGCCAATAAACGTACCATTAAGGAGCCGTTATGTTACAGGCCAAATTCAGTGTTGAAGAAACACAGGACCAGTTTTTAAAAAATTTTAAAAGTTATGGATTCAAAGATAAAAGCGCCATGCTCCGCGCGGCCATAGAACATTTCAGGAAAGAAAAAGAACAGGAACGCCTGAAAAAGTCGGCGGATCTTTACGCTGAAGTGTACAGTGAAGACGAGGACCTCAAAGAACTGACCGAAATTGCCATAAACGGATGGCCGGAATGACGGTGCTGAAAAGAGGGATGGTCATTGATGTCAATCTGGAGCCTGCGAAAGGGTCGGAAACAGGAAAAACCAGGCCATGCATTGTTGTGACCAACGATATTTACAATGAAAGGGTACCGGTTATCCAGGTGGTCCCGATTACGGAATGGCGAGCCAAAAAAGCACGGATTAAAACCAATATCGAAATTTTTCCTTCATCCGATAACGGGTTGTCCAAGAAATCAATAGCAGACTGTTTGCAAACCCGTCCCATCGACTACCGTCTCAGACTGGTCAATATCCGGGGGAAATTGCCTCTGGAGAAGATGAAAGAAATCAACCAGGGGTTACGAGTGGTATTTGAACTTGTCACATAATGTGATTTTGTAAGCATAGATCTGTTTCCGTTCGCTCAAAGAAGATCCGAATACAATCATATTATTCCGGTAACACCATCCCAACACAAATGCCGGATAGTTGTCCATAATCAGGAATCCCATACTTTTCCAGCTGAAAGGACCACTGCCATGCGCGAAATAACCCGGTTGGCCGCCAATAATGAACTTACCGAAAAAAAGCTGTTCCCCCACCCGTTGATCCACGAATCATCCACTGTGATCCGCTCCCGTTTCGGAGAATACACGGAAGTGGAGGCCGGATGCTTCTGCAATGAAATCTCCCTTGGGGACTATTCCTATCTGTCCACCAGTGTCCGGGCCATCTGGTGCGATATCGGCAAATTCTCCTCCATTGCCTCCCACTGCGTGATCAATCCGGGCAACCACCCTTATGAGCGGGTCACCCAGAGCCACTGCACCTACCGGTGCCGCCAGTACGGGTTTGCAGACCAGGATGATGACGCGTTCTTTGCATGGCGCAAACAGGATGCCGTGACCATCGGCCATGATGTCTGGCTGGGGCACGGGGTCTATGTGATGCCCGGGGCTGTCATTGCTGACGGGGCTGTGGTGGCTGCCGGCTCCGTGGTCACCCGGACCCATCCGGTTGGCCCTTATGAGATTGCAGCCGGATCCCCTGCAAAATCCGTCAAAAAAAGGTTTTCCGACGAAATCATCGACCGGCTCCTGGAGATCCGTTTCTGGGACTGGCCCCGGGAAAAACTGGAACAGGGGTTTAAAGACCTGTATGATGTGGAAACCTTTATCGAAAAATACTGAGTGAAACACAATTCTATCATTGATGTAATTCATTCCCAACACTTGTGAGAGATAATGCGCATGAACGGCTGAAAACTGTCTTTTCAAGGAGCGCATATCCATCATGCAGGCCATACAGGCAACACCTGAAAGCAAAACACCACCGGTCCCGTCTGCCAGGACCGGCACCGACCTGACCTTTTTGTATCCTGCCCTGGGAATCAGGACCGGATCCATGGAAGCGTTTGTTGAATCACTGCCCTTTTCCTTCAAGGATGTCACCGCGGGCGCGGAAAATGAATTCCAGACCGTGGTCCTGGGAAAACGACAGGATGTGGATCTGCCCATAACCATTGAATCTGCCAATTTTTTCAAGAACATGGTCCGCCGGGCCGCATCCGGGGACACCTCCCCTAAAACGCTCACAGCCCTGGAACGGTATCTGGAACAGAAAAACGATGTCTGGGAAAACTCCTGGGTCCGGTTTCCTGAACAATGCCTCAACAATTATGCCCGGGAGGTGTTTGCCGCAGACCTGCACGCTGACAAGACAAACCCTGGTGCGGGTCTCCGGTCGGATGCCGGGCAGTTCAGGTTCACCCGGGGGGGCGAATCCATGATCCGGGTGCCGGTCTCCTATCTGCTCAAACTGTCCCTGGCGGACGTGCTTGGGTCGGCACCCCTTATTCATCCGCGCATCAAGCAGACCGGCGAGCAGATGATGGCCCATTTCCTCAATGACAACACCTCTCCTGAAATTTTTTCCTTTCATCCGGTGCGGTCCGGATCCGGGTCCAGGGGGATCGGCCGTACCCTTGCCACGGAAACCCTGATCCGGTTTCTGTTCACCCAGCTGCTGGTGCAGTATGCGGAACAGAAACTGGGACTTATGGATAACGGCCAGGAGGTGCGGGTGTTTTTTTCCGCATCTCCGCCGGTGATGCAGCACCGGCTCAATGCCTGTCTTTCCGATGCCTTCTACCGCTATCTTTTCATGAGCCCCTGCCTGTCCGGCTGGAACCGGGGTGAAGAAAAGCACGCCTATATGAAACTGTGCCATGAGGTGCTGTCCAGAAGCCAGATCAACGGCATTGCCAAACTCAAGGAAGCCGGCATCATCAATTCAAACCTGGTGATCCTGCCCAGCAGCTCCAATATCAGCCTGGCCAACAACGGCACCCACATCAGTATCGGCAGCAGGAAAATATCACAGCTTCTTGGGGATCCGGGTTCCGGGTTCACCGCCGTACATGAAAAACACTTGGGAGACCTGGTGATCAAGGTAGCGGAGCATTTTTTGTGCCTGTTTCCAGGTATTTACAGCGCCTCGCCATTCCGCCTCAATTTTGAAGATTTTCATCCGGAAAAAATCCTGGGGTTTCTTCCCCATGAACTGGATTACACCCATCTGCGCATGATCTGGCGGCGCTGGAAAAAAAAGGCTGCCAACCGGATACTGGGCCAGCCCGTCACCCCTTTCGGCCCGGTCTGGCTGGACCGGTTCATCAGCACGGCATGCGGCCTTAAAGGGGATTTTGTGCCGGACTTCCGGCTGGTGGACTACCTGGTCTCGCTGATGAGCACAGACCAGAGCCCGGCCCTGGACGGCACACCGGGAAACAGTGCCCGTCTGGGCAGTGACCTGGCCCAGATGGGTATTTTTGATACCTGTATGCCCCTGTACCAGCTTGTCCGGCTCAGGGAGTTTGACTGCATGGGATACAGCGGATTCGAGCACCGGTACTACAGCATTTTTGAAGATATCCTTGGCGATATGGGAGGTGCGGCCGACCTGCAGACCCTGATCACGGCCCTGGCTTTTCAGTATGTTCTCAACGGAGATGTCACCCATGCCATGATTCCCGACACCCCCGGGGTTGAAAGCGAGCGCCGCCAGATGTTTTTCTGTGCCGCGGTCAACCTGCCCACCTTTTACGTAAAGACAAACACCCGGAACCGGTTTCTGGTGAAAATCGTGTCCCGGATTCCCAACACACGCAAAAGCCGGCGGTATCCTGGCTATACCCGGATCAAACTCTTTGATTACAAACAGGCCCTGATCGATACCCTGAAAACCGACGCCAGGGCTCTGGCCGACTCTTTCCGCATGCAGGCCGCGCTGTCCGACCTCCAGGGCCGTATCAACTCTCCTGACACCCGGTCCGCCGGCGGAAAA
>JAWOEP010000092.1:0-2701 GCA_046482705.1 Desulfotignum sp. | reverse complement strand
TCAGATTACACCACTGGCCTGAAGACTATATCAGGGCAGTCGTCAGCCATGGATGGGGCATCTGCACGGATGTCGAACCCCGGACCCGTCTGGAAAAAACCCTGTACGCCGTTGATGAACTCACCGGACTGGTGGCCAGTGCAGCCCTGGTCCGGCCGTCCAGAAGCATCCTGGACCTCAAGGCCAAATCCGTGATAAAAAAGTTCAAGGACAAGGCATTTGCCGCCGGCGTGGACCGGGATGTCATCAAAAAAGGGGCGGAGATGCTGGACATGGATTTGTCCGATTTGATCACAGAAGTGATTGCCGGCATGCAGCCGGTGGCCGACGACATCGGCCTGAAAGGAAATATCCCCGGCCCAGCCGCCTGATCAATCCGGAGCCCTGGATTCAAGGACCGAAGTTTCAGTGCGCCAGGGCTGTGGTTATGGTATCAGCCATGCGAACCATATTGTCCAGGTACTCATATGCCAGGGGATTGATGGATACCACCGCCCCATTGATGGCTTCGGCGATTTTTTGGGCGGCCTGCTTGTCAAACTGGGGCTGCACAAAAATGACCCGGGCATTTTCCTGCTTGGCCAGCTTGATGATGGCAGACAGTTCCTTTCCCTTGGGAGATCTGCCCATGGTTTCCACGGGAATCTGTTGTAAGCCGTACGCATCGGCAAAATAACCGAACGCCGGATGAAACACAAAAAAATTATGCCCTTCCAGGGGTGCCAGCAGGGTTTTTAGCCGCTCATGAAGCCGATCCAGATCCCGAGCAAAGGCATCATAATTTTTCCGGAAACGGTCCTCATGTTCCGGAGACAGTTCCACCAGGGCATCGGCCATGTTGGCAGCCTGCTGCTTCACCAGCATTGGGCTCATCCAGATGTGGGGATCCCTGCCGGCATCAGTATCCCCATGGCCGTGAACCTCTTCTGCTTCTCCATGGTGATCCTGGGCGTTCGCCTGGTGGGGATCCTGGTCATGCGCGTTTTGGTGGTCATCATCATGGATGTGGGCTTCCATCTTTCGCAGCACGATCCCTTTGCGGGTATCCACCACCCGGGTATCCGGGGCAATGGATGTAACCTTATGCATGAATCCATTCTCAAACGGCGACCCGATCCTGAAATAGACATCTGCATTGGCCAGTTTCTTGATCTGTGCCGGGGAGGGAGAATAGGTGGCCGGACTTTTGCCGGGTGTCACCAGTACATCCACCTCTGCCAGATCTCCGGTGATCTGCTCAACAAAATATTTCTGGGGTACAATGCTGACAAACACCTGCAGCTTTTCTTCGGCATTCAGGCCGGCACCCGTTAAAAAAACCAATAACACAGCCAATATAATGGATTTCAAACACATTCTTTACTCCTTTTCAGAAAACAATCCCATCACCACCATTTTCACTGCAATGTCTGCAACCGCGTGATGGCCCTGCCCGGGTGCGTATTGAAAGCGGACCACGTCGTTCCGGACGGATTTGTTCTTGAAAGCCACGACGTCTTTCTGTCAGGATTGTGTGACCAATGTGCCGACCGCTGAGCTGCCTGCCTCCATATTTGATCTGTTCAGATCAACCCACCAGTTTTGTGGCAATTTTTGCCACATGTTTCCCCTGAAAGCGGGCCCCTTCCAGCTCAGTTTCAGAAGGCATCCGTGCCCCGTCCCCTCCGGCGATGGTGGATGCGCCATAGGGGGAGCACCCGACGATCTCATCAATGCGCATCTGTCCCTGAAATGAATACGGCAGCCCAACGACAACAAACCCGTGATGCAGCAAGGTCGTGTGAAAAGACAGAATAGTGGATTCCTGACCCCCGTGCTGGGTGGCAGAGCTGACAAACACACTGCCCACCTTGCCGATCAGGGATCCATTGGCCCACAGCTGGCCCGTGGCATCCAGAAACTGCCGCATCTGACCGCACATGTTGCCAAACCGGGTAGGGGTCCCGAAAATGACGGCATCAGCCTTTTCCAGCTCTGCCACCGTACAAACCGGTACATGGGAAAACGCTTTTTTTGCCTCCACAGCCCCCATCTTTTCCAGAACATCGGATGACAGTGTTTCCGGCACCTGTCGGATATCCACTTCAGCTCCTGATATCTGGCTCGCCCCTTCTGCAACCGCCTGGGCCATTTTATATACATGTCCATAAGTGGAATAAAACACAATCAGAATTTTCATAAGCCCTATCTCCTTTTTTCTGTCAATTGGTATACAAAAATTTTATGGATTCACCACCCATTAGTCAATGATAGAAAATTTTTAAGCATCGGCTAAGTTTTTGTTGATATGTTTGATTCACATTCGCTTGAAACTGCAGCGCATCCCTCGCATCCGCAGCCGCAGGATGTCCTGTCGTCCGTGACCATGGCCTTGAACCGGCGGTACAGGTAATAGACGGCACCAATGGTGATGAGGCCGATGATGAATTTTTCCAGCATGAATCCCTCCTTGTCTGTTGATTCTGAGTTGTTCTGAAAAAATTTGCAGCATTGATTCCTTTTGCCGGAAATCCTTTTAAAAGTTATTTTTAACTAACTTATAAAGTTAATAAATAAAAAATAAGCCCGTGTCAACAAAAGTCCGCCCTAAATGCCGATTTTTCCAGACTCCCGGCGGGGTAGTACTCACGGAATAATAATCATTTAAATTATCGACACCTACGACTTCCACACCGTCTTCCAACAACTTCCTAGCGGTGTG
>JAWOEP010000009.1:0-14711 GCA_046482705.1 Desulfotignum sp. | reverse complement strand
CAAAACTGGAAGACAAATGCGGGATCTGTGAATACAAACAGGTATGCGGCGGATGCCGGGCAAGAGCTTATGAAGCCACCGGCAGTTATCTGGCGGAAGAACCTTTGTGTTCTTATCAGCCGCGGGAAAAAAGCGGTTAGCGGTTAGCTTTTAGCTGTTAGCTGTTAGCTTTTAGCTGTTAGCTGTTAGCTAAAAGCTTAAACCCATCTTTTGGATTCAAATATGAAAATATATATAATTACAGCATGTTATATTTTAAAAAATCATTTTTATGGAACTACTTTTGTTTCAAAATATCAATTGTTTTAATTGGTAGCAGTTTATAAATCAATCGTATGGAACTACTTTGAACGATCAAAAAATACAACCAATAACACATTGATTTTGTTCATAAAAAATTTTACACTGCCCGAAAATATATCACAAAATCAACGGTTGTTCCTTCTTTTCGAAAAAAGAAGGACTAAAAGCTAACAGCTAATAGCTAATAGCTAACAGCTAACAGCTAACAGCATTCAACACCAGGGTGATGGGACGGTCCTCTTCTGTGCTGCCCTTGTGCCGTACCGGCCCGGGCTTGCGGAAGTGGTCTTCGCCTGCATCAGCTGCCAGCCATTTTTCCCGGCAGGCTTTAAAGACCTGGAAGGCATTGGAAGAAAGATCCACCATGCTTTTTTCCATAACCAGCTCCAGTCTGCCTTTGCGTTCTTCCAGGTGCATGAGCCTGGCAATGGGAATGCCCATGGCTTCCCAGTTTTCAAATTCCTGCTCCAGGTTTTTGATGGCCGCCATCTGGCCGGTGGCCCCGTTGGCAATAAGGTGAAAAGCTGTCAATCCCAGATTATAGGTATAATGGCAGTCAAAGGCAGTGGGGTCCCCTCCCCTGCCGTCATATCCGAAAAAATGGGTCTGAATCTTGAACCGGGGTTCAGACCGGCGAAAAATTTCCGTGACCGGCCCTGGAATCTCATCATCCGGGTTCAGCAGGCCGGCGCTTACCAAAGCCTGCTTCAGGGTTTTTAAAGAGATAATTTTGGGCTTTACCAGCAGAAACGGGGCAGCCGGGTCTGTGAACAAAGCCGGGGCGTACCTGTCCGGATCCATATCCCGAAAAGCCATGAACGACTGGTAATAGGATTGTTCAATGCCTATTTTGTAGACCCCCTGCTCTTTTAACACCCCCAGATAGTCTGTGACCATGTCCATGATGATTTTTTCGGTTCTCACCTGGGAAAATTGAAAATTGCCGTGGAGATCACGTTCCACCAGGAGCCCTTCCTGGAAAAAACCGGGAAGCTGGTTGAACAGTTCGTCATCACGCTGGTTCCATATGGGGAAACCGTTCCTGTCCAGCATGCCGGTGCTGATGCGCCGCAGGTAATCCAGCTTTTCGTTCAAAGTGGGAAAAGACCGGTGAAAATCCAGGTCATGGATAGTGTTGAAATCTGCGATGATCTTATTGAGCTTGATGATAAACACCTGGATTTCATTGATGGATTCCAGAATTCCTTCCGGAATGATCATCACCCCGTAATTTTTGCCGAATGCGGCCCTGCGCACGATGGCATCACAGATAATCCGGGACAGATGCCGCAGGGTGATGCCATAGGCGGTATAATCGATTTCCCCTTTTTCCCGGGCTTTTTCCAGGCGCTCCTTATCCACATATTCAGCCAGTTCTTCTCCGATGAACGCCAGGTTGGCATGGGTCTGCAGCACTGCCTCCAGGGTCAGGTGGCTGGCCACCCGGCCCATGACCTTGCAGACATGCCAGTATTTTACATCTGATGCCGCATCCGACGCCAGGTTGCTGATATTCTGGGAAAAGGCCCGGGCAGCCGAGTGGAATCCAAAGGATGCAGCCAGCAGTTTTGTGCCGTCATCACTTGCCACCTGGATATCACCGTCAATGGTTTTGGGAACCCCGATAACGCTGATGCCGGCAGATATGAAGTGCTGGGCCAGAAATGCGGCATTGGTGTTGGAATCATCACCGCCGATGATCACCAGCCCTTCCAGGCCCAGGTTCCGGCAGGTCTTCAGGGCCTGATCCATTTTCTTCGGGGTGTCGATTTTGGTCCTCCCGGTTTTGATCATGGAAAATCCGCCCAGGTTCCGGTGGGCATCCACCATCTGTTTTGTTATTTCCACATACCGGGACTCCAGAAGTCCGTCTGATCCCAGGATAAAGCCGAACAGCCTGGATTCGGGATTGCAGGCTTTGAGTTCGTCAAACAGCCCGGCAATGACATTATGGCCCCCTGGTGCAGGGCCCCCGGAAAAGGCCACGCCTATACGCCTTTTTTTTAAAAATGCCTTTTTTGCAGCCGGCGTGATCTCTTTTTTGGTTACCACTTTCTGCACAGGATTTTTCATAATATCCGGCAGAACGGTTTCTGCTTCTTTATTAACGGCAAACCTGTATTGTGTCTGGTCAGATAAACGGGTATATACGGCATCGAAAATTTTTATGCGGTCGGGAACAAAGCGTTGTCTTTCCAAGGTTTCCGGATTATTGTTTGCGATTATCCTGCCTGCTGCCGGATGATCCAGAATACGTTTGTGCACATCTTGAGAGCCCATCAACCCCCCTGTTTTTAATAATTTTATGCAGATATTTATATGAAAGCCGTCAGTACTCAGCCATCAGTACTCAGCTAAAAGCTAACAGCTAACAGCTAAAAGCTAACAGCTAAAAGCTAAAAACTTTCATCCTTCCTTGTGCCCGTCAGGTCATGGCCGTTATATGAAGAATCAATAAATCTGCACCCGGTTCCGTCCGTTTTCTTTTGCCTTATATACTGCGACATCCGCTCTTTCAAATACGTCTTGATGGGTGGTTTCCCCTTGTCTTACCTGGGAGATCCCGATACTCACGGTTATGCGGACGGCTTCCTGTTTGTATAAAAACTCAATTTTTTCAATGGTCTGCCGAATTTTTTCCGCAACATTTCTGGCACCTGTTTCATCGGTTTCCGGCATGATCACCGTGAATTCTTCCCCGCCATAGCGTGCCAGCATATCATTTGTGCGCAGCAGCGGAAGGGTCCGGCGAATTATTTCTTTAAGACAGCGGTCACCAATGCTGTGGCCGAACCTGTCATTGATGGTCTTGAACTTGTCCGCATCAATAACCAAAAGAGAAAAAATGGTGCCATACCGCTTGAACCGTTCCATTTCCTCGTTGATTTTTTTGTTATACGCGCGGCGGTTATAGGCCCCGGTCAACTGGTCCAGGTGGAGTTTTTTCTCCAGTTCTTCAGAATACCGGGTGGCTGCATCCAGTTCCTGGCGCAATTTTGCAAACCCGGTCTTGAATATATACTGATCTTTTTCCACCTCCTCGCGGATGGCCTGATCCGTCATCTGCTTTCTGGAAAGGGCATTTTCAATGGAAGCCAGGCGCTGGGAAACCTGGCGCTTTAAATCCTCCAGGCTTTCTGTCACATCTGCAGATGTCTGCAACTGGTGCAGTTCGTGATGCAATACTTTTTCAAATCCATTGTTGGCCGCAACCATTGAGTGGGTATGCTCATAGGAATCAGCCAGTTTGGTTTCAATTTCCAGAATTTTTTCCACGATTTCCCGGATAAAAACAGTGATTTTTTCCCGCTCCCGGGTGGTATCGGAAATATACACAAAAACAAGGCTGAAAATACTTTCCCGTATATCTGAAATATCACTGAAGTTGCCGGCCTTTGTCAGCAGCTCCAGGATATTGTCCAGACGGGGACCATATTTTTTTTCCAGAGCAGATCTCAGTTTGTTGAGTATTTCGTGGTAATCTTCTTTAAACTTGTCCATGAAAGTGTCTGCGGACGGTTTTAAAAATGAAGCCAGCATGCCTTTTTTCTTTTTCACAGGCACAGGCCCGATATCATCCTGAATAACAGCGGTTTTCAGCTGCTCGAACACATAGGCCATTTTTTCAGGAGATGCCCCTTTTTTAAAGGCCTGGCTTAGATTTTGGCAGGCTTTAGAAAAAGCGGTCTCCCCGGTCCCCATCACATCCAGAATCATGGGCATGTATCTGCGGTACATCCGGTCGGTCCGCTCCAACTGTTCCTCAAGGGCATCGAGTTCCTTGATCAAACCATCCTTCTGGGAATACAGTTTTTTGATCTGTTCCTGCAACAGCTCATTTTTTTCATCTGCGGGTATTTTCATGGCACAGTCCTGATTATGGTTTTGGCTGTCCTATAATTTAGCGGTCTGTCCATGGAAAGTAAAGGTTTTATGATTACCGGGCGCACCGATCTGCGTAAAACCCATACACATGCTCCGGAACCATTGGTTTCTTGGGTTGATTTGGTCCTGGAAAAATTGTAAAACAGGCCTTGTACACACCCAAACTTTAAAAAAGCAATACCATAAGGAGACATACGGTTGGCTTTTACCCTGTTTAAAAAAAAAGAAAAAGAAAAAACACCTGCTGAGACCGGTATTTTCAACCGCTTGAAAACCGGCCTGAGCAAAACCCGAAAGGTATTGAATACCGATATCAACGCGTTGTTCAAATCCACCAGGGAAATTGATGACGATTTGTTCGAAGAACTGGAAGAGCGGCTGATCACCTCGGATCTGGGCATGGACATCACCATGGAGATGATGCATCGGATAAAGAAACGCGCCGGACGTCTGTCCAGTGCAGACCAGTTAAAAGCCGTACTCAAAGAAGAATTGGTGGCCCTGTTTCCTGAAATGCCGGACCAGGAGACATCTTCTGCAGCGACCAAACCCCGGGTGATCATGGTGGTGGGGGTCAATGGCACCGGCAAGACCACCACCCTGGGCAAACTTGCCGCCCGTTTTACCCGCCAGGATAAAAAAGTGCTCATTGCCGCTGCCGACACCTTCAGGGCAGCGGCAATTGAACAGGTTGAAATCTGGGCTGAAAGAGCAGGCGCGTCCATTGTCCGCCACAAACAGGGGGCAGACCCGGCAGCAGTGGCCTATGATGCCGTGGAAGCAGCCATGGCAAGGAATATGGATGTGCTGCTCATCGACACGGCCGGCCGCCTCCATACCCAGAAAAACCTTATGGAAGAATTAAAAAAAATCAAACGCACCGTGGCCGGAAAAATGCCCCTGGCCCCCCATGAGGTGCTTATGGTGCTGGATGCCACCACCGGTCAGAACGCCATATCCCAGGCAAAAATATTTCATGAGGCAGTACATCTGACGCAGCTGGCCGTAACCAAGCTGGACGGCACAGCCAAAGGCGGCATTGTGGCTGCGGTGGCCAGCACCATGAACCTGCCCATCCGCTATATCGGCGTGGGAGAAAGTCTGGAGGATCTCCAGGCTTTCGACCCGGTCCGGTTTGTGGATGCATTGTTTGACTGACCGCTGAAAAGGAACCATTGTGTTTGGTATTGAAAATTACGCCGGGTTTGTGGCAGCCGCCATTATTTTAAATCTCACCCCGGGGGCCGACACCCTGTATATCTTAACCCGGAGCATTGCCCAGGGCAGCCGGGCCGGACTGATGTCCGTGGCCGGCATCATGTCCGGGTGTGTGGTCCATGTTCTGGCTGCAGCCTTTGGTCTGTCGTTGATCCTGTCCACATCTGCAGTGGCTTTTTTTCTTGTGAAATGGGCCGGGGCCCTTTATCTGATTTTTTTAGGGATCAAGGCATTGACCAGCACCACCCCGGCATTTGAAGCCCGGGTCAGCCGGTTTACGCACAAAGATCTGATCACCATCTACAAACAGGGGGTGATCACCAATGTGCTCAATCCCAAGGTTGCCCTGTTTTTTTTATCTTTTCTGCCCCAGTTCATAAATCCGGCACATGCCAGAGGCCCCCTGCCTTTTTTGCTGCTGGGGGGCACATTTCTTTTCACCGGCACCATCTGGTGTCTGATTTTAACCCGGGCCGCAACCCGCATGACAATGACTTTTCGGGAAAATGCCCGTATCGGTATATGGATGCAGAAATTATCCGGGATCATTTTTATCGCCTTCGGCCTGAAGCTGGCGCTGGATACCAGATGAAATATGACTGAACTTTATAAAACGTTTCCCTGAAAGCAAATTTTTTCCCTGTGCACGCTCAGGGGCGGGCCTCTATAAAATTCTATAACGCGCTATTGAAAAATTTCTGGCGCAGGCGCTCAAAATGTATTTTAATCCGGTTCCGCCTTACCGCACCAAACTGTTGGGTGTTTTTGGTAACAATCAAATCCGTCAACTCATCAATTTCATCCGACATGCTCCGGACTTCTTCATTCCAGTCTCCTTTGTCCATAACCACATACCACAACCGAAAGCTCTGGGTGTACAAGCGTTCGGTCACCTCTTTCAATACAGGGTTGCCTGCTGCATCATGGATGATGTCCCTGATGGCAAAATCCACTGCTGCCAGTGCTTTGCGATTTTTATTATCAAACAGGGCATCACATTCTTTTTTCAGGTCCTGGAAAATATCCAGATGACTTTCGGTCATCTGGTCACCGGCAAGCTGGCTTTCAAAGGGTTCACACTCAAAGCGCACCTGGAATATATTCATTATTTTGCTGAATTCAATTTCCGTCACCATACTGCCGGTTCTGGGTATTATCCTGACAAGGTGCTCCCACTCCAGACGGTTGAGCACATCCCGCACAGGGGACCGGCTGATGCCGAACTCCTCTCCAAGGACTTTTTCGTTGAGAATCTGTCCGGGTGGATATTCCATGTACAGAATCCGGTCCCGCATAATCTCATAGATGGCGTTTTTCATGCTTTTTCTGCTTTTTATACTCCCTTGTGATACCCTATCGCGTTGTTGTGCGGGTTAATAAAAAATTTTAACAAAAACACAATAAAAAAAGCTTGACATGAATTTTCACTCACTGGTATACCATTAACAAGATTAGTAATATTAATAAAGGCATTTCTATAGAATTCCAATTTTTTTTACAAATTCCGGCGGGTGTTACCATTAGATTAATGGAGGACAGTGACTGTTTATCACATTCATAAAAAAACCCAGGCCTGGTACGGAGAAACCATCGGTATCCTGATCCTGGATGCTGCTTATCCCTGTATTCCCGGCAATATCGGTAACGCCAGCACATTTCCTTTTCCTGTCCGGTATGAAAAAGTTGCCGGTGCATCCATTGACAGGCTGTTGAACCGCCAGGATCCGGAACTGGCCGTCCCATTTATACAGGCTGCCGAAAGGCTTCAGGAAGCCGGGGTTCACGCCATCACCGGTGCCTGTGGTTTCATGGCACTTTTTCAGCAGGAAGTGGCCCGGCACGTTGATATTCCGGTTTTTCTTTCCAGTCTTTTGCAAATCCCCTTTATCCACCAGATAACAAACAAAAAAATCGGTATCATTACTGCCAACGCCGCCTGCCTTCAAGCCAGACACTTCACTGCAGTGGGTGTCTCACAAAAACTGCCCCTGGTCATTGCCGGCATGGAAAACCAGGTGGAATTCAGGGATGCCGTGCTCAAAGAAAAAGGCAGCCTGGATTCTGCAAAAATCCAAAAAGAGGTTGTGGCCGTGGCAGAGGAAATGACAGCCACGCATCCTGATATCGGCAGTATCCTTCTTGAATGCAGTGATCTTCCACCTTATGCCCATGCAGTACAATCGGCAGTGGGCCTGCCGGTTTTCGATTTTTTCACCATGATCAATTATGTGCATACCGTGCTTGTCAGAAAGCCGTTTACAGGGTTCATGTAAAAATTAATTAACAAAAGTATCAATAACAAGGTTGGAACAGCAGCATAAATATGGTACCTAAATGTATGTGCTGATAATTTTAAGCTAAGGAGGAAAAAAATGTTGAAAAAAAGACTGTTTATTCGAGGACTGGCAATTTCACTGATCTGCGGGTTGATGCTGGTTACCGCACCCCCCCAGGCACAATCCAAGGACAAAGTATTTAAATGGCAGCCCTCATCCTGGCTGCCTTCAGGCGTATCCTGGGATACCATCGGTTACGTGTCGAAAAAAGTAGAAAAGATGTCCAACGGCCGTCTGCAGATGACCCCGAGTTCACCCGGCGCCATTGTACCGGTTGCTGAACAGCTCAGTGCCGTGGGCATGGGCACAATGAAAGCCACTTTTATCTGGCCGGGATATTTCCCGGGCGAGCTGCCGGTTGCATTCATGCACGGGGATTGTTTTGCCGCTCCCAAAACCATCGGCGAGCTGCGCTACCTGTATGAAACCTATGAAGACGGCAGAATCATGGAGCTTCTGCGGGAAGAGTATGCCAAACACGGGGTACACCTGGTGGGCAACATGTACTGGACACTGGACAACCTCATGATTTCCAAAAAACCCATTAAAGGGGTTGATGATATCGAAGGCATGAAATTCAGGACATCTGAATTGATCGCGCTGCAGCTGGCGGATCTGGGTGCCGGCACCATCTGGGTGCCCGGAGACGAGATCTATACCATGCTGTCCACAGGCGCTGTGGATGCCATCACCTTTTCCCATGCAGCAGATATGGTGGATATGGGATTTCATGAAGTTACCAAATACTGGATAAAATACCCCAAAGCTGTAGGACCTGCAGCAGATGCCCTGATTGTGAACCTCAAAGAATGGAACAAACTGCCGGATGACCTGAAAGCCATTCTGGAAACAGCGGTGGAAGCCGGTACAGCAAGAAACGATTACGAGGCTGAACGCAAAATAGCGGAAGCATGGGACTACGTGGAAGGACAAGGCATTGAAATCATCAAATGGTCGGAAAAAGATGCCAAAATCCTGGCAGGTAAAGCCAGAGAAGTGGTGCCGGAAAAATACCTGAAAGATCCTGCATTTGCCGAAATTTTCAGTATCGTTGACAAATGGGCTGTTGAAATGGGTTACTGGGAAAAAAAATAACCATCCATAAAATGAAAAAGACCTTTCTGCAAAGCCGGAAAGGTCTTTTTCACGTTTAACTTCCAATCCCGGATAGAAAAAAGAGAGGATTACGGATGAAAAAAATCCTGGCCGTCATTGACGGCATCAGCGAATGGAGCGGGAAAATAGTCAGTTTTCTGATTGTTTTCATCACGGCGATTCTTTTGTATGAGGTTGCCATGAGATTTGTGTTTAACGCCCCCACCAACTGGGCCCACGAGTTGACGATGCACATGTTCGGGTTTTTGTCGGTGCTGGCAGGGGCATATGTGCTGCGTTATGATGAGCATGTGAAAATAGACATCATTTACAATTTTTTTTCTCCAAGGGGCCAGGCCATTATTGACTCTTTTACCTATCTGGTTTTCTTTTTGTTTGTCAGTTTACTGCTCTGGCACAGCACAGCCATTGCCATGTGGGCCATAAAAATTGGACAGACTGTCTCACCTTCCCCCTGGGGATCGCCTTTGTGGCCCACCAAGAGCGCTGTGCCGGTGGCTGCCCTGCTGCTTCTTCTGCAGGGAATCGCCCAGTTCATAAGGGTTCTCACCTTCGCAATCACTGGAAAGGAATTAAAATGACTGAATGGATTCCGATGGCGGTTTTGATCACAGGGCTTATGATGGGACTCATCTCCGGGTTTCCCATGGCCTTCACCCTGGCAGGCACATCGGTTATCGCCGCTGTAATATTTTTAGGTCCTGACAGCCTGGGTTTTGTTGCCACCAATGTATTCGGCATGATGTCCAACATGATTTTGATCGCCATGCCCCTGTTCATCTTCATGGCATGTGTCCTGGAAAAATCGGATGTGGCCCATGACATGTATGCGTTTATTCACCAGATGCTGGGTCCCCTGCGGGGCGGCCTGGCCATGGGAACCGTGTTTATCTGTGCCATTATTGCAGCCATGTCTGGTGTCAGCACCACAGGGGTTGTCACCATGGGCATCATTGCCCTGCCCATCATGCTCAAGCAGCGGTATAAAAAAAGCATTGCCATCGGGCCCATACTGGCCGGGGGGGCGCTGGGCCTTCTGATCCCCCCCAGTGTGTCCCTGATTATTTATGCCATGATCGCACGGGTTTCCATCGGCAGGCTGTTTGCAGGCGCCATTGTCCCGGGACTGGTGCTGGTTTTCGGCTATGTTCTCTATATCGGCATCAGAAGCTATTTACAGCCCAGCCAGGCACCGGCTCTGCCGCCTGAAGATCGGCTGCCCTGGCGCCAGAAACTGGCCCTGGGAAAAAGCCTGATCCTGCCGGTGCTGATCATTATTGCGGTGCTGGGTTCCATTTTCAAGGGCATTGCCTCTCCTACGGAGGCGGCTGCCGTGGGTGCGGGCGGCGCAATGCTCAGTGCATTCTTAAACGGCAAATTCAACTGGCAGATGCTCAAGGATTCATGTTACCGGACCATGGCCATCAACGGCATGATCATGTGGATTCTTTTCGGAGCCACATGTTTTACCAGTGTGTTTTTCCGCACCGGCGGACAGACGATCATCAGTGACATGATGCTGGGCATTGACAACCCCGTGTATATTTTCGGCATCATACTGCTGACCATGATTATACTGGGGTTTTTCCTGGATGAAATCACCCAGATCATGATCACAGTGCCGGTTTTTCTGCCCATTATTGTGCAGCTGGGCTATGATCCGGTGTGGTTCGGCGTTCTTTTCATGACCCAGGTGCAGATGGATTACCTCACACCGCCCTTTGGGTTCTGTTTGTTCTACCTAAAGGGGGTGGCCCCGCCTGAGGTCAGTATGGGGGACATCTACCGGTCCATTCTCCCGTTTTTGTGCATACAGGCGTTTGTTGTACTGTTGATTTTGTTTTTCCCGCAGATCGTTCTGTGGCTGCCTGACAGCGTATTCGGCATACGGTAAAGAAAAAAATGCATTTTACCAACAGCATCACCACCGTCGACACCCATACCATGGGAGAACCCACCAGGGTGGTTACCTCTGGCATTGCCCATATTCCGGGAAAACAGATGGTGGACAAAAAAAACTGGCTGTCAGACAACCTGGACCACATCCGGCGGATGCTCATGCTGGAGCCCAGGGGCCACCAGGACATGTTCGGGGCTGTTCTCACCGAACCGGTGTCTGACACAGCCTGTGCCGGGGTAATTTTCATGGACAGCGGCGGATATCTGGACATGTGCGGTCACGGCAGCATGGGGGCTGTGACCGTGCTGCTGGAAACCGGGATGCTGAACCTGAATTCCACGGATAAAAATGGAGAACAGACCCTGTATCTGGATACCCCTGCCGGCCTGATCCATGCCCGGGCTGCCATGGAAAACGGCCGGGTATCCAAGGTGACCATCCGCAACCGGGAGTCCTTTTTCTGTGCATCACTGGAAATATCCATACCTCCCCTGGGCACCATCCCTGTGGATATTGCCTATGGGGGAAATTATTTTGCCCTGGTGGATGCAGACCTTCTCAAGCTGTCTGTTAAGCCGGCCAATATCGATGCATTAAAAGCCCTGGGACTTGCCATCCGCAGGGCTGTCAACCAGCAGTTCACCCCGGTGCATCCCGGTACCGGCATACCCGGTCAGGTGGCGTTGACGGAAATATATGAACACACCAGCCCGCCGCGCAATATTGTGGTATTCGGTACCGGACAGATCGACCGCTCCCCCTGCGGCACCGGCACCAGTGCCAAAATGGCGTTGCTGCACCACAAGGGCCTGCTCAAACCCGGCGAACCCTATGTGTACCACAGTGTTTTCGGTACCGAGTTTACCGGCAGAATCATTGAACCAACACATGTGGAAAACCAACCCGCCATCATACCTGAAATCACCGGAAAAGCCTTCATCACCGGATTCCACCAATTTGTTGTGGATGACACCGACCCGTATAAACACGGGTTGAATATTTACGAATAACCAATCCTCCGCCCCTGTTGGTGTCCTGTGCCCGTCCCGAGATACGGGGGCCTGTTTGCATAAGAACATGGAAGCAGGGCAAGCCGTCATCTGGCTGAAAACCACCTCGGCATATCTTACCAGGCCCCCTCCGAATCTGACGGTCCGTTCACAGGACACCAACAGGGGCTCCCCATCGAAGTTCGCGCTATTAGGGCAAATATCCGGACATACAAAAAAGTTCTTGACGTATGTCACCGATTGGTGATATAGGTACAGCCCTATAGGATACAACCCTTGAGAATAAAAAACATGGCCAAAAAAAAACAACATCCCCTTCGGGACCGGCAGATCACCAGCCGCCGGCTCATTTCAGCCGTGGGCAGCCTGCTGGCGAAAAAAGGATTCAAAGGACTGGGGGTAAATGCTGTGGCCAGGGAAGCCGGTGTGGACAAGGTGCTCATCTACCGGTATTTTGACGGCCTGCCCGGCCTGATAGCCGCATTTGCACAGCAGGAGGATTTCTGGCCCTCAACTCTGGAAATGGCCGGCGGCGATCTTGCACGGTTCTCCGGGCTGCCGCTGGATGAAAAGCTGTCCCTGTTTGCAGTTAGTTTCATCCAGGCGTTGAAAAAAAGGCCCCTGACCCGGGCCATCATGGCCTGGGAAATGATAGAACCCAATGAACTGACCGAAGAACTGGAACGGGTCAGAGAAAAACGCATCATGGCCTTTTTTCAGATGTTTTTTGCAAAAAACCATGCCGGCATTGACCTCCAGGCCCTGGTTATGCTGGTGGGTGCTGCCTTGAGCTATCTGGTCATCCGTTCAGACAACATCGATGTTTACGGCGGCCTTGACCTGGCCACCGACCAGGGATGGGACAGAATTACATCTGTCGTGAACATGGTTATTCAGCAGATGGTAACCCCCAAATAATATTTTTTTGTCAAAAAAAGTCACTTAACGGTGACATGACTTCAGGAGGAAACAATGAACCGCAGACATTTTTTAAAAACAGGTGCAGCTGCTACAGCTGTTTTGGCAGGCATCCCGATGCTGACCACAGGATGCCGTACCAGTTTACGGTCCCGATTGATGGAGGGTCCGCCATCCGGACCCGGGGACACCCCGGAATTGACCGCAGATGGATACCGAATTTTACATTATGCATCCCTGGCCCCCAGCGGCCACAACGCCCAGCCCTGGTTTGTGAGGATCAAAGATTCAGACCACTGGACCATCGGGCTGGACCCTGACCGCCGCCTGCCTGTGGTGGACGGCAACAATACAGAAGCACTTTTGTCCATTGGCGCATTTCTTGAAAATCTGGTGCAGGCAGCTGCTGCCCATGGATATCAGGTGCAGCCCACAATAATTGCACAAGACAGGTTTGGTCCGGATTTTAATCCAGATCTGGTATCCATCAGACTGGAGAAAACCCAGCCAAAAAATATGGACCTGCACCGCCTGACTTCCCGCAGAACAGTAAAAAGCCATCTGTCAGACAGGCACCTGACACCCAAAGATGTGAACACGTTTACACACCTTGCAGACGGACACCTGTTTTATTTTGCAAAAGGCACCACCCATGCCGACCACATGGCAGAACAGGCAGTGGCCAACTACATCATTCAGATGAAAAACACAGCAGCTGTAAAGGAAATGGCAGAGTGGACACGGCTCAAAGTCAGCACCATCAAAAAACACAGAGACGGCCTGACCCCTGCCGGCATGGAGATCCAGGGACTTGCCGGCTGGTATGTCCGGCACGTGATGGACCCCGCTGATGTGACCGGACAAACCTTTATCGACAAAGGCATTGAAAAAATACAGCAGCAGGCCGAAGAAGGGGCCGGATGGCTGGTGATCACCGGTGAGGGAAACACGGTTGCAGATCTGCTTGCCAGCGGCCGCAGGTTTCAGCGCATGGCCCTTGAAGCCAGAAACCGGATGATCGCCATTCATCCCATGTCCCAGACCCTGGAAGAAACCCGGGGCCAAAAACATATCACGGACAATCACGCCCCAGACACCATTCCCCACTTCATGCTCCGGGTGGGATATCTTGACAAATATCCAGACCCGGTATCCATAAGAAGACCCGTGGCATGGTTTATAAGGACATAACTGTATGCCGGAGCTGAACCTGTATCCATGCAGCAAAACCGGTACCAGACAAAACTTGTACTGTGTCCAGCCCCGGGTGGTGCCCTGTGAACGGACCGTCAGACCCGGAGGGGCCAAGCCGGCATATCGGGATATCAGGTCCCTGAACCCCTGATGTATACCTGCATGCCATACGTTTCATGACCACCGGCCCCGCAGGATCTCGGGCCGGGCACAGGGCACCACCCGGGGCGGGTTCATCGGACATCCGGTGGCGGGTTCACGGCTTCATGCGGCATTCCGAATCAAAAAATCAATGGGCTTTTTTCTGCTGCAGCGCCCTGTCAACAATCGCATCAATGGCTGCGGCCTGTTTGTCCGTCACAAGCATCCGGGGCTCTGTTTCCAGCATGGCCAGGGTCTGTTCCAAGGCCTTGGCCCGGATGGTTTTCGCCCCTTTGGATTCCCATTTGTCCCAGTTGTCATGGTCAAACAGCTCGGAATGCCACAATTCGGTCTTGAAATGGGAAAAGGTATGCTGTGAGGCCAGCAGGTTGCCGCCGGGACCGGCCTGGGCAACAGCATCCAGAGCAAGGGTGTCTGCATCGATTGGAATATCGCTCATGCCATGGAACCGAACCTGGGCCAGGGCGCCTGCCTGGCACTCGAGGATGCAGTCGTGCTCGCCCACGTCCTCGGCGACGACGTCCAAGCGATCAGCAAACCTGCCAGACTTCCTCCAAAACCAATCGCAAGGTTTTGCAGATACCTCCCACGGCTTGATGGACTCCAGCTTTCATCAGTATGCCTGTAGAGAGACGCATATAAAATACCCGGCCACCAAAAGCCAAATCC
>JAWOEP010000506.1:0-15493 GCA_046482705.1 Desulfotignum sp. | reverse complement strand
TTCCCCTTGTTTGACAGGGTTCTCGTCAGGATCCAGCAGATAGATCTCGGGGTTGGGCACGGGTTTTCCAATGGGGGCCCTGCCCGGTTCCGGCAGGGTGTCCGGTACTGGATATAGGATGGCGCATACCGTGGCTTCTGCCGGCCCATACCCATTGATCAAACACGGGCTGGGCAGCCTGTGTTTGATTTCATACAGCAGCTGGGCCGGGATGGCAGACACCCCTGTGAGCAGGCGTTTCAAGGATGCAGGCAGGGTATCTGACCGGGCAAGGTCGGCAATCATAAAAGGCGGGATATAGGCAGAGGTGATTTTGTTATCTGCCAGCCATTGAATAAACACGTTTGCATCAAACCGGATCATTTCATCAGGAAGAAAAAGGGTGGCCCCGGACACCAGGGCAGATCAGATCTCATACACGGACACATCAAAGTTCAACCCGGACCACAGGGCGCATCTGTCCAACGGTCCGACGGGTTGCAGAGCGTCGAATACATCCAGCAGATTCACAAGGCCCGGGTGGGTAATGGGAATACCCTTGGGAATGCCGGTGGAAGCGGTTTTGAGCACACCAAGGATGGCAGCCATGAACAAGATTTTTGGGGGCATGTATACCGCCACCCTGGATCCTGGACAAACACCGTCTGCCAAGAGCCTGTCAGCGATCCGATCCGATTGCAGGTCCAACTGGCGATAGGATATTTTTTGGTGTGCCTGGACCACTGCAATATGCTCCGGGTGGCGCTTTGCAATGGCAGAAAACCGCTGATGTATGAATGGTCTGTCTGTGCCCACAGGTTCCCTTTTGACATTCCGGGTCAGGTATGGCTTGCTTGTCTGTCCTGGTCCTGCTCTCTGGTTTTTATTCGGACGATTGAATTATACACAATACCAGATTTTAATCAAACACAATACCATGAAAATTTTCCGGTGTTTACACCCCGGAAAAGAAAAGTTCACCCGTAAAATAAAAAAACTATACTTGCAGGCAACACCTTGATAGAAAACAACATGATATTGAATAAGTATGGATAGGTATTCAAAAGCCACTCTTTTGTAGCAATTTTTTTTTGTGTGAAACACTTTTTATGGAGATGTCTATGGGAGTTACCAGAAGAAATTTTCTAAAATTAAGCACAACAATGGCAATTGCCGGACCGGTTGTTGGGATGACCGGGCAGGAAGCAGCGGCAAGGGAACGGGAAAACCGGCTCAAAGGGGCAAAAATTACAACCACAATTTGTCCCTATTGTGCAGTAGGCTGGGGATGCGGTCGAGGCAGGAAATGTGCTGATTCGATTCGCAACCGGCCCGGCATCCACCGGCCGGCCGGAAAAATAATGCACGCCGAAAAGGCGGACTCACAGAGATCATGGGAGACATTATAACATGAACCTTGTCCGGTACATGATATTTCTGCTCCTGTTCTGCTGCATGTCCGCCTGTTTTTCCTGCACCTCCCCACCCCGGAACGACCTGGTGTCAGACAACTCCAGCGGCGTAACAACAGATGAGATCCGTATAGGCTCCTCACTGGCGCTGAAAGGACATGCCGGATACCTGGGCACCCAGATGCTCCAGGGTGCCATGTCCTATATCCTTCACATCAACAACCAGGGGGGACTTCATGGCCGTAAGATTCGTCTGATTTCCCTGGATGACGGCTATGACCCCACCCGGTGCCTGTACAATACCCAGAAACTGATCCTGGAAGAGGAGGTGTTTGCCCTGTTCTGCTATGTAGGTACCCCCACCACCGTCCGGATCATTCCCCTGGTGAATGAAGCAAAGATCCCCCTGGTGGGCATGTTTACCGGCGCCAACCGGTTGAGATCGCCGGTAAACCCCTTTCTGATCAACATCCGGGCATCCTATTACCAGGAAACCCGGGCAGCGGTGGATTACATGGTCCAGACCAAAGGGTTTGACCGGGTGGCAGTATTCTACCAGTATGATGAATACGGATTCGACGGGTTGCGGGGGACGGAACTCGCCCTGAAAAAATACGGTCTGATACCCGTGGCCAAGGGGTCTTATGTCCGGGGCACCCTGGAGGTGGAGGCCGGGCTGGAAAAAATCATGGCATCCGGTGCCCAGGCCGTTGTCATGATCGGCACCTATGATCCTTGTGCCAAGTTCATTATTCTGGCCAGACGCAGCGGTTTTTTTCCGCTGTTCCACAATGTTTCCTTTGTCGGCTCAAAAGAGCTGGCCCGGCGGTTGGGGCATGACGGGGAGGGTGTGATTGTCTCCCAGGTGGTGCCCCCGCCGACCCCGGACACAAAAAATCCGGCGCTGCCGGGTGTTGCAGAATATGGGCGCCTGCTGGCATTGCATTATCCTGACACCCGGCCCAGTTTTGTCGGCCTTGAAGGATATCTGAATGCCAGAATACTCTGTGAAGGGCTCAGACGGGCCGGCAGGAACCTGACGCGGAAACAGTTTCTCCAGGCCATTGCATCCATTGACGATTACGACCCGGGAATTCAGAACCCGGTGTCTTTCGGGACCCGGGAATACCAGGGGCTTAACCATGTGTATCTGACTGTGATCAAAGACGGTGATCTGGTACTCATCAAATGAATATTTTCAACCACCTGACATTGAAAAACAAAATTTTTTTCACCTGCCTTGGATTTGTTCTGCTGGTGAGTGTGCTCATCGCTCTTTTCACAAGGGCACTTTTGATTTCCAGCCTGACCAGCGGATTGAAAGACAGAGGGGTGGGCATTGCCCAGAGTATCGCCGACAGCGCCAGGGTGTTTATCCTGACCGAAAACCGGGTTGAACTCACCGCCATCGCCTATGATGCCCGTCTTGGCAACCGGAAGGATTTTGTCAGTTACCTGGTCATTTCCGACAAAGACAAACAGATACTGGGCCACACCTTTACCACCGGTTTTTTCCCCGGTATCAGAGAGGCGATCCAGCAGCGGAATCCCGACATCCTGTTCATTGATTCTCTGGACCAGCACGGATATTCCGTGTTTCATGTCAGCGTCCCGGTGAAAGAAGGGATTTATACCATCGGCGCTGTCCATGTGGGTCTGGACAAAAAACATATTGAAAACCTGATTGCCAAACTGCGGCTGATTTTTTTAAGTTTTCTGTCCGTAATTACTGTTATTTTCTTTTTTTTAAGCCATAGACTGGCACTGCACATCACCAAGCCCATCTCCTCGCTGATCCGCTATACCGATCAGATCACCAAAGGGGACTTCAATATCCTGCCGGATAAAGGATCTGCCGGAATTCTGCCACCCGGGTCTCCTGAAAAAGAGGACGATATCGCCAGATTGACCGATTCATTCATCAAAATGACCTGTCAGCTCAAAGAGTCCACAGACCGGCTCAAAGAGTCCCAGAAAAAATACCGCTCCCTTTTCAGAAGCGGCCCAAACCCTATATTTGTGGTGGAAAAGGCCTCCTTTAAGATCCTGGATGCAAATCCCAATGCCATAGAACTTTTCGGGTATGAGCTTCAGGAGCTTATCGGAATGAAACTGTTCGATCTTGCCAAAACCGGGCAGGATCATTTTTCCACCGACCCGGAACGGGTTCAGGCCATGATCGGCAGCTCCAAAACAGCATTCTGCAAAAAAGACGAGACAACCGTTTTTGTCAACATCCATACCAGTCCATCAAAATACCGGGATGAAGATGTGATCATCGTCGGTACCACCGATATATCCGAACTGGTGAAGAAGGACTCCCAGCTGATTCAGGCCAGTAAAATGGCCAACCTGGAAAAGATGTCCGCCGGGATTGCCCATGAAATCAGCCAACCACTGAACGCAATCAAAATGGGCAGTGAATACCTGTGCATGATGCAGGAGAAAAACCGGCCTGTGGACAGGGATGATCTGCACATGGTACTCGCGCAGATCAGCACCCAGGTGACCCGGGCCGCGGAAATCGTGGGCCGGTTGAAAACATTTTCCAGAAAAACCGGCTTTACAAGTGAAATTATCAGCATCAACCACTGTGTACACTCTGTCAACAAAATCATCGGCCGCCAGATAACGCTCCAGAATATCGCACTGGTACTGGATCTGGACACCCGCCTTCCCAGGGTTCTGGCGCATCAAAACCGGATCGAACAGGTAATTTTCAACCTGGTGACCAATGCCAGAGATGCCGTCAATGAAAAAATTGAAACCATGACAGATGATCAAAAAGGGCGTATCCTCATACATACCTTTTCAAATCACAGCAATGCGGTGCTGGAAATTACCGACAATGGCATTGGTATTGCACCGGACCGGATGGACAGTATTTTTGAGTCCTTTTATACGACCAAAGAGATGGGAGAGGGACTTGGACTGGGTCTGCCCATCATCCAGGGAATCGTCAAAGACTATAACGGTACCATTTCAGTGAAAAGCACACCTGGGGAAGGCACCTGCTTTCAAATTATTTTTCCGGCAAACCAAAAAGGAGCGGAGAATGAAAATAATTGTTATCGATGATGAAAAACCGACCCTGTCCATGTTCAAGCTATTTTTGACCGCATATGGATATGATGTTCACATTGCTGAAGATGGAGAAACCGGTCTTTCCCTGTGCCGGAAAGTGCAGCCGGACATGGTGTTCACCGACATCAAAATGCCCGGCATGGATGGACTAGAAGTCCTGGCCCGGATTAGAAATATGGATTTGTCTCCGGAGGTGGTGGTCATCACCGGCCACGGGGACATGGAAAAAGCCCTTCGGGCATTGGATCTCGGGGCCTCGGATTTTATCAACAAACCAGTGGAAAGAGATGCATTAAATGCCGCCCTCTGCCGTGCAGAAAAACGCCGGCAGATGTCCGGAGAACTTCCGTTTGACATGAAGGTTTCCCATCCGCCCTCCGGCGGTACCCTGGAACTGACGCTGCGCGGAAAATTGTCCGCTCCTGCCGCAGCCCTGTGGCGATCCTGCCTGGATACGGCAACACTTCAAGGCATTTCAAAGGTGGTGCTGAAGTTCGAAGACAGTTTTTCCATTGACAGCTCCGGGATATCCCTGCTGACGGAACAGCTGCGGCCCATTGAAAAATCGGGGATTGCCATTATGTTCAACGCGCTTCCCTATAACTATATAAAAATATTTCAAATGGCCGGCATGGACAAAATAGCCGCATTTTTCCCAGAACAGTCAACGGTGTAACAAAAAAAGACCCTGACATGGTTCACAGCTTGACACAACCCCATATTCCGGATCCCGTCATCCGAAAACGGCTTTTCGACCTGCTGGAAGCCCACGAACCGGTACAGAACATCCTGATCACCGGTCAGGCGGCCCAGGGCAAAACCACCCTGGCAGCATCGTTTTTGCGCCAGGCCCCCTATCCGGTGCTGTGGTTTTCCCTGTCTGAACAGGACAATGCTCCGGCAAAACTCTTTGACCGACTCTTCCGGTCCATAGGCCAATGGGTGGAAGAAACACAATCAGATGCCGGCATCGCTTTTTCACCCGGTATTCTGGGGGTTGACAAGGGGATTTTTCGGCATCTCGACTCCCTGTCCATGCTGATCCAGGAACTGCCCGGAAAAGTGTGCATCGTGCTGGATGATTTTGAAAATCTCAAAGAAGATCGGGACGGATTCAAACTCATCCATGGTCTGACCCTGCAGCACTTCAAGAACCTGAAGCTGTTCATTCTGTCCCGGACCCGGCCGCCTTTGGACATGGTGCGGCTCAAGATGACCAAAAGTCTGTTCACCATCCACAATGACGAACTGTCCTTTACCCTGGAGGAAACCCGGTCATTTTTATCAAACACCCATCCCCGCATCGCCGGCCATGCAAAAAAAATCCAGGAAATCACTGGTGGATGGGCCGGTGGTGTGACGCTGGCAGCCCAGTCCATGCGGCAGTTCAATGATTCCATGAAAATACCGGTCCATCTGTCTGCCGACCTGTTCAACTATTTCTCCCGGGAAATATTCCACACGCTTCCTGCATTCATCCAAGGATTTCTGCTCCATACATCAGTGATGGACCGCATCGATCCGGATGTGGTCAGCCTCACCTATGACCACGGCCGGCACCCCGGCCAGGATCCGGACCGGATTCTGGCCATCCTGACCGAACTTGAAAAAAGGCATCTTTTCATCCAGCGCATCGAAACCGGCAGCCAGACCCCCCGGTTCACCTACCACCAGTTGTTCAGAGAATTTCTGGTTGACCAGCTTGTCAAATCCAAAGGCCAAAGCCACCTTGAGCAGCTCAACCGGGCGATCGGCAGGGTGTTCTGGGAAAAACGCGACCCTGCAGCAGCCATCCCCTGTTTTGTCAGGGCACGGGCATTTGATGACATCATCCGGATCATAAAGGCCAGGGGAACGGAATGTATTATCACAGGCAGAATACCGTTACTGGAAGAATGGATACACCAGCTTTCTTTTGACCGGATTGAACAAGACCCCTGGCTGCTCTTTTTTTCCGCCCTTGTCCGGCGGATCAAAGGTGGAAAGAAAAACATCCAGCGGTTCCGGGCTGCCCTGGAAATGTTTGAAAACACCCGGGACACCAAAGGCATGCTCCTGACCATCGGTTACCTCATCGAAGCGGCCGTCTTTATCAGGGAGCCTGCCGCAGTGGTGACAAACTGGATTTACAAGGGCGAGCAGCTTCTTGTATCCATCCATGCAACCCAACGGTATCCCTGGGCCAGGGCTTTGCTGCTCCAGCAGATCGGCCTGGGATATATCGCGGGTTATGCCAACTTCAAAAATGGAATGTCTGCCTGCCGGAATGCCGTGCTGATGGCACAGCAGATCGATGATCAGACCATTGCCCTCAATGCCCTGATCATCATAACCTATGCATATGTCCAAACCGGAGACTTGGCCCTGGCCAGCCAGACCCTCGACCGGATCAGCCGGATGACCCGTGAAAGATTGAACCCGGAATACCGGGCATTGAAACGCATTGTTGACATCAATTTTGCACTGCAGACCCGACAATTCGAAAAAGCCCGCCACCTTCTGGAACTGTCTGAAACCGATATTGATACCTTTGGCCTGATTTTTCTCTATCCGGGCTTTGTGGAAGTCAAGGCCCTGTATTTTGTCTACACCGGGCAATTTGCGGATGCCCGCGGCCTGGCGGACCACTTGAACGATTTTGCCGTTCTGGAGGGAAACAATTTCTACACGGGTCTTTCCCATCGGATCAATGCTTTTTCCTATTTTCATGAACACAGGTATGCCAGGGCCAAAACCTGCATTCACCTGGCACTCAAAGAGTTTGATCCGGAAAAAAAAGGCCGTATCCAGCATTTTCTCACCCGGCACCTGGCCGGCATGATTCATTTTGAAATTAATGATCTGGACCAGGCAGAAACTGATTTTATAGATGTTCTCGAATTTTTTAAAACCACTGCCTTTGACCTCATTCATACCGAAGCCTGCCTGGGCCTGGGCTTGACACTCTGGAAGCGCGGTCAAAAAACTGCGGGCCTGACGATGATGGAAAAAGGCCTGGAAAAAGCGATGGCCGGCCGGCACCTGTTTTTTCCCACGGCAGCCCCCCTGATGATCGCATCCTGTCTGGTAATTCATGCCGCATCAGGGGGGAAAATATCCGACGCCGCCTACCGGAAATCACTGATGGCTGCCTGCCCGCCCCGAATAATTCAAACAGCAATGGATGACGTTCTGGCCGTATGGCATCCCCGGGACAAAGCAACCGCAGTGCGCCGGTTGCGCCCGATTTACAACGCCCTGCTGCCCTTGTTGAAAATCAACACCCTGGGACATTTTGAACTCTATCTCGGGTCGGACCCCCTGGACAAGGACCGGTTTGGCGGACAGAAGCCGTTAATGCTGCTCAAATCTCTGGTGCTCAGAGGATTGCAGGATATTCCCAAAGAGATCCTGGTGAACGACCTGTGGCCGGATACCGCAGCAGCGGCCGGGGAAAAAAACTTCAAGACCAATCTGCACCGGGTTCGCAAAGCACTGGAGCCTGTCCCCCATGCTGTCTTCGGTTATTCCTATATCCGCCAGAAAGCCGGGCTTGTTTCTCTGGATCCTGACCTGGTCTGCCTGGATACCGGACTGTTCACGGCTTATACGGAGACCGCCGGCCGTCATGAAGCAGCCATGCGTTATGAACAGGCCCTTGCATATTATGACAAGGCTTTGTTGTTATACCGGGGTGATTTTTTTGCAGACGATCTTTACCTGGAACAGGTGGCGCAGAAAAGGGAATATTTCAGGCTGAAATATCTGGAACTGCTGCCCAAAAAAGCCCGGCTGCTCGAAGAGCTGGACCGGGTGGAAACCGCTGTTGACGTCTGGCACCGGCTCCTGGAACAAGACCCCTACTCTGAAAGGGCCTGCCGCAATCTGATGATTCTTTATGCCGATGCCGGCCGGCGTCAGGCAGCCGTAGATCTGTTCAACCGCTTCCGGGACCAGCTGGAAAAGGACCTTGGTGCCGGGCCGGAAAAACAAACCCTGCATATACTTTCCATGATATCCTGAAACCCGTGTACGGACCCTGCCCTGGAGGATCTTTTTTGCTTTGAAGGACCGTTTGCCAGTGTCAGGGCGCCAGTTGTTCCAGCGCCTGAATCAGAACGCCCAGATCCGGGCGGACATTGATGTCTTCCAGGTGAATGAACCGGATAATTCCGGTCTTGTCAATGATAAACACCGCCCGTTCAGACATCCCGTCCGAACGGAGCACCCCGTATGCATCACTGACCTTTCCATGGGGCCAGAAATCCGAGACCACGTCAAACCAGACACCGCCCATTTCCCGAATCCAGGCATGCTGGCTGGGCAGATTGTCACAACTGATGCCGATCACAACGGTATCCAGATTTTCAAAAAGCTCCCGGGCAATATGGTACCCCGGCCATTGATCCGAACATACCGGGGTCCAGGCGGCCGGTACAAAGGTGAGCATCACATGCCGGCTGCCCCGGTATTCAGACAGACGGATTCTCTTTCCGGAAATGGCGGGCAGATCAAAATCCGGGGCAGGGTCCCCCTTCGCCAGTTTCGTTTCACTGTCCAGGGGCGCCATATGCCCGAAGTCAAATATTTTGTCGCCGAAAGCACTGGACCGGCCGGAAGCAGACCCAAAAACCGCCAGCATTCCTATCACACACACACCGATAATCCATACGTTTTTTTTCATGGCTGCAGGGTAATCCCGGATTCCTTTAAAAGGGTTTGCAAAAACTTCTTTACATCTTCGATTTCACCGGACCGGCTGAAGAACAGATCAGTCTTTTCATTTTCCATCAGTCTCAACCCGAAGAAATGGGGGGTATTCACCTCCCCGATCTGTTTGTGCAGCCGGAAATCTTCATCCGGAAAAAGCGGAAATTCTATATCGTATTTTTTTTTAAAAAAAGTGACTTCAAAAGCTGAATTGCCTGCTCCGATCCCCAGAAGTTTTACCCGTTCGCTGAGTCGGGGATCCTGCCGGATCAGGTCAAACAATGCATTCACATTCGCTGCTTCCCGCTGGCAGATGGGACAGTACATGGAAAAAACTTCAACGATCACGACCTGTCCGGAAATCTGCCCAAGGGTAAACCGATCCCGCCCCTGGACCCCGAGATAAACCTGCTGATGAGTTTCTTCGGGTACCGGCAGATCAAAGTCCAGAGACCCGGCCCTCTCACTGCAGATCCCCGGAGGAATGATGCAGACAGCACCGGCGGCTGTCACCAGAATGGCAAGTATTGTGCGCTTCAGCATTCTGCCGGTATTATGTAGGTAATGCATGCCCTTTGTATCCTTTTTCTGTTGCCTGCATATCCAGGTGCAGGGTGGCTGCCATTTCCAGTTTCGGAAAAAAATCCCTGAACAGGTGCCGCAAATCCACCACTTTAATATAGTTATGGCAGTGATCACACCAGCTGACCCGGTATTCTCTTTCCTGATCATTGAAAAAATACCCCTGTTTTTCCATATCCTGATTTCCACAAAACGTACAGCCCATCCGCCGGACCTGCCAGGTGTGATGACAGAAACAGCAGATCAGGTGCCGGGACCCTGTATCATCCAGAAACCCCATACCCGGGGCATTCCCGCACACCGGGCAGCACCCTTTTTCCATACCAGGCTGCTGAGACAGATGAACCCCCAGCTGTTGGGCAGCGGTTTCAATACCCGGGGCCATGCTCAAATAAATGATCATGGACAAGTGTTCCGCAGGCACACAAATCGCCAGGGCCGTTTTTTCCAGTAGTTCGAGCCGGCTGTCAAGCAGGGCGGAAAACAGGGCATCCAGATCGATCCGGCCATCCTGCACCGCTGTCTTCATGATGGCCGCATCTTCTGCCAGGCGGGGGGCCATTTCCCGGGCCAGGTTACAGATATCCATGAAAAGGGCCACAGCCGCATCCTGGTCAATCCTGAATTCAGAGGGATCGATCAGGGGCAGTGCATTTTTTTTCCGGACTGCCAGCAGGTCCGGATCGCTCTCAATGGGCGGGATGCTGATCCTTTCTTTGCTTTTTTCCTGGGCCGCAAATACCCGGGAATAAAAATCAAGGATGTCTGCATAGGCAGGCCGCACCTGCTTTATGACATCCGCGGTTGTGATCATCTGTGTACTCACGTTCATAAATGGATCCTTTGAATAAGGTGGTTCCTGCCCGGGAAAAAGATTGCTGGTTTCCCGGACAGGAGGGATTGACATCAGATGCGCATCATACGGGTCACAGGTCCCACCATGCGCCGCAGGGCAACCTGGCGGGATATCCCCCGCTGCCGGCTGGCTGCCACGGCATTTCTGGCATACAGGCCCGGATCAAATGCCACCAGATAAATCACATTGGTCACCTCCGGATCCAGCAGTGCAGCCTTGGGAAATTTCTTTTTCACCTTTTGGAGACGTTCGGCTGCATCAGCCAGGATCTTTTTCCGGGTACCGAAGCGCATGGCACCGGTGGGACAGGCGGTGACGCAGGCCGGTGCAAGTCCGTTATGGATCCTGTCGTTACAGAAATCGCATTTGGCCAGGACGCTGTCAGGCCCTTTTCTGGGGATATCATAGGGACAGGAGTAGTTGATCTCTTCAGCATCCAATCTCCGGGTCTGGCGGGTATAGATGATTGCCCCTGTCACGGAATCCCGGTAAATCGCCTGTTCATCAAAGGCGGTTTCCAGACAGGGGGCATCCTCACAGTGCCGGCATTGATCCGGAAAAAAGAGCCATTGCAGTTTGTCATCGATTATTGTTTCATTCATCTTCACCAGTTTATAGGTGGAGAAGGAAAGATTTTCCGGGTTCTGAAATCCACCCCTGTTGGTGGTTTGTTCGGCAGGCAGGTCATGCCACTGTTTGCAAGCCACCTGGCAGGCCCTGCACGCGGTGCAGACGGTTGTATCGATCAAAATTGACATAGTCATGACAGATTCACCTCCTTTAAAGTTTTGTGACATTGACCATAAAGGCCTTGCTTTCCGGGATCCGGGTATTGGGGTCTCCGGAAGGAGGTGTCAGCAGGTTCGCGCTCTCTTCTGCGCCGCTTGCAGGCCATCTCCAGCCGTAATGCCAGGGAATACCCACCTGGTGGACCGTGGCATAGCCGATCTGGAACGGCTTGAACCGCCGGGTGACAATGGCGGTACATTCCAGACTGCCCCGGGCACTGGCCACCTTGACCCGTTCCCCGTTTTCAATACCCCGGAGTGCGGCCAGCTCCTCGCTCATTTCCACAAACACACTGGGCTGCAGCTCCATGAGCCATGCCTGGGGCCGGGTCATCAAACCGGTCTGCCAGTGTTCGGTCACCCGGTATGTGGTCCCCACAAAGGGGAACCGGGGATCGCAGGTGGCATGCCCATCAGCATCGGATCGGTATACCACGGCTGTCGGGTTCATCATCTGGGAGCTGAACATGTTCTTTTCAATGGGACATTCCAGGGGTTCGTAATGTTCCGGAAAGGGACCGTCCGCCAGGCCCGGACCGAAAATCTGGGCATGACCGTGCTTTCTCATGATAAACGGATGCCTTGCATCATCTCTTTTGCTGCCGTCCGGATTTTCAAGGGGATACCAGCCCCCGTCCGGCACATCCCCGATCCACTTCTGGGACACGTATTTTCCGTCTTTGACATCCCCTGCGAATTTGACTACCCAGTCCTTTTTATCCCAAGGCTGTCCCTTGGGATCAACTGACGCCCGGTTATAAATAATCCGGCGGTTGACCGGCCAGCACCAGGCGAATTCCGGATACAGGCCGATGTTGTTTTCAGCGTCCTTTTGTGACCGCCTGGCGGACATGTTGCCTTTTTCCGTATAGGAGTTACAATAGAGCCAGTTGCCCGAGGAGGTGGAGCCATCATCCTGGAGCCAGGCAAAACTGGGAACCAGGGTGCCTTTTTTGCACTGCTTGCCATTGACAGTAACATCTTTTGTAAAAACTCCGTTGATCTCTTTGGCCACCTTGTGGGGGTCATAAACCCCGTTGCTCTCATAATCCCATTTCAAGTTTACAATCGCATCCGGAAACACACCGCCGGCTGTATATGCTTTTTTAATCCAGTGTCCCAGCTCCAGGATGATATCCCCGTCAGGCCGGCTGTTTCCCAGGGGTTTGGGTCCCTGATACCGCCACTGCATCCAGCGGCCGGAGTTGGTGATGGAACCCTCCTTTTCCACTGACACACTGGCCGGCAGCATAAACACCTCGGTCCGGATCTTTTTGGGTTCCGCACCAGGGCCTTTCCAGAATGATCCGGTTTCATTGTCAAAAATATTGACGTTCACCATCCAGTCGAGATTTTCCATGGCTTTTCTGATCTTGGCTGCATTTGCACCGGAACAGGCAGGGTTCTGCCCCCAGGCAAAAAACCCTTTGATATCTTTCTGATACATGGCATCAAACAGATCAAACCAGGAATACACCTGGTCATCATCCACCTTGGGCAGCCAGTTGAATCCGAACTGGTTGTCCGGAGTGGCAGCATCTCCGAAAAAGGATTTCAGCAAGCTGACCGAATACTTGGGATAATTGGACCACCAGTTGGCAGACAGAGGATCGTTGCTTTCCGGAGTCCATTTGGTGTTATAGGCATCCAGGCTGGTGTTGGAGGCCCGGGGGGTCTTGAGATATCCCGGCCAGATATGCCACAACAGGCAGTGGTCTGTGGATCCCTGGACATTGGATTCTCCTCTCAGGGCATTAACCCCGCCGCCGGCAACCCCCATGTTGCCCAAAAGCAGCTGGATAATCGCCATGGTCCGGATGTTCTGGGTGCCCACCGTATGCTGGGTCCAGCCCATGGCATACATGATCGTACCGGCCTTTCCCCGGGCACCGGTGGCAGCATAGGTTTTATAGACTGTCAGCAGGTCCTGCTTCGGGGTGCCGGTGACCTGGGAGACCGTATCCAGATCATACCGGCTGAAGTGTTTTTTCAGCAGTTGAAACACACAGCGGTCATGGGAAAGACTTTTGTCCATTCTGGGTACGCCGTCATCATCCATTTCAAAGGCCCAGGCAGACTTGTCATAACGGCCCAGCCCCGGTCCTTTCTCGTTTTTACTGTATCCTGCAAACAACCCGTCATCGAATCCGAAGTTTTTGCCCACAATAAAACCGGCATTGGTATAGGCTGCGGTATATTCTTTGTTGTAAAGATCATTGTCCAGAATATACTTGAGCATCCCGCCGAGAAAGGCGATGTCCGTTCCGGAACGTAAGGCTGTGTAAATATCTGCTCTTGCCGATGTCCGTGTAAATCTCGGGTCCACACTGATCATCTTGGCCCCGTTTTCCATTGCCTGGGTGACATATTTGAAGGAAACCGGATGATTTTCAGCGGCATTGCTGCCCATGATGAGGATGCAGTCGCTGTTTTTGATATCGATCCAGTGGTTTGTCATGGCACCGCGCCCAAACGACTCTGCCAGAGCCGCTACAGTAGCACTGTGTCAGATCCTGGCCTGGTGTTCGATATAGACCAGGCCCAAAGAGCGCATCAATGCCTGATACGTCCAGCACTCTTCGTTGTCCAGGGCCGCAGAACCTATTGATGCGATCTGTGTGGTCCGGTTGACCTTCTGGCCTTTGGCATTGACCTTTTCAAAACTGGTATCCCGGGTTTTTTTCACCCGGTCGGCGATGGTTTCCAGGGCCCAGTCCCATGAAACCGTCTCCCATTTTTCAGAATAGGGCGCCCGGTACATGGGCTGCTGCAGACGGTTTTCGTTTTCAGCCAGCTGTTTGAGGGATGCACCCTTGGAACATAACGCCCCCCGGTTGATGACATGATCCGGATCCCCTTCAATGTTGATAATCCGGCCGTCTCCACGCTGGCTCGTGTGCACGATGGCACCGCACCCCACTGCACAATAACAGCAGATGGTGGTTGTTTCTTTGGCATACTGTGTTTTGAGCGTGCCGGCATAGGATTTGACCGGTTTCAAATCAAATCCCAGGCCGCTGACTGCCGCTCCTGCCGCAGCCACCCCGGAAACCTTGATAAAATCCCTTCGGTTGAGTTTCATCGATTGTACCTCCTTGACTTGGGTTGGTGTGATACTCCCGCCTGATCATCTGCCCATAGCACAAGGAGGTTACAAAAAGGTAAAAATAGGCTGTGCAATACATTCTGCCAACCAAAAGACAGCGGTTTCCTACAACCGGATAATCTCGGGTAACTGGCCGCAGTGTTCCAGAAATTTCACCAGATCTTCGGGGCAACCCGGGCAAACGCGCGCCGGCTCAACCAGAAAACAAAGAGGGTGGCTGCGGTGACAAACAGCAACCCTTTGACGGTCTGGGCCAAGGATTGTGAAAAATCCGCCGGCAGAAACAGATCCAGGGCCGTGTCTGTAACAACAATCCAAATGATGCTGAAAACAAAGAACAGGGCTGTCACCCGCAAAGCGGTTTTATTTTTTTGCTCCCCATTCATGTGTGCCCCCATTCTCCACCATAAACAATCTTGAAAAATGCCTGATTAAAACAGGTCACCGGCCAGACATCATTATTTACGATAACGATCATATCAATCCTTCATAGCCATGGGGAGATGCCAATGTCAACTTAAAACAAAAAATGTCTTATCAATTAGGTTCAGGGAAAAGCTTAAAAACTCTGTACATCTGATGCCAAAATGTCATACAAAAGCAGATGCGCATTGGAAACCAACCGATTTTGGAAAGGAATTTACCATGACCCAACCGATTCCATCGATACCGGAAGCCGATGCCGAGGCGTTGAGAATTTTCAATCTTCAGACCCGGGCCTGCCTGGAACAACCGGAGATTCCCTTGAAACAACGGCTGGGGCTCCTCAAAACCATTGAAGGCATTCTGATTGAAAACGATCAGGCCATCTGCGAGGCCATCTGCGCAGATTTCGGGAACCGGTCGTTTCACGAAACCCGAATACTGGAAATCACGCCCAGTATCCTGGGACTGCGGCACACTTGCAGGAAACTGAAAAAATGGATGACGTCCCAGCGCCGGCAGGGGTCCATGATCTTTCTGGGCGGCCGGAACCGGGTCATCCCCCAGGCCAAGG
>JAWOEP010000160.1:0-9916 GCA_046482705.1 Desulfotignum sp. | reverse complement strand
GAATCTCGTGGGACATAAGCTCGGAGAGTTTGCACCTACCCGGTTTTCCGTGGGCATGCAAAATCCGATAAAAAAGCAGTAAAGAGATAGGTGTGGCTATGGAAGCAAAAAAAGGGTACAAGGCACAGGTGAAACATCTTCTGATATCACCAAAGAAACTGCGTCCCATTGCAGATACAATCAGGAGAAAGCCGTACAACCAGGCAATTGCAATACTCGAAACCACTCCAAAACGCGGAGCCGGACTTATAAAGAAGGTAGTGCAATCTGCGGTAGCGAATGCTCTTTACCAGAATAACAAACTGGATGAGGATTCGCTCTATATAAGTGAAGTGCTTATCAACGAAGGACCGCGGATGAAACGGGTACGCGGACCGGTTCCCGGGCCGGCATCCAGCTCAAAACAGCGGCAAAAACCTGGTATAAAAACAGCTATATCCAGGAGAAGAACCTGCCTTTAAGCTTTCTGGGAGAAAATTTTCTCGGTATCATGGGCGGTCTGTTTCTGGATCGGCCCCTGTATTTTGACAACTTTGCAACCGGCGAACTGTACCGGCATTTTGCCGCTTTATCTGATATCAAAAAAACCAGACAGGCCCTGGACCAGATCATGGGACTGGACCGGCTGCTGACACACCTGGAACCGGACCTTGCCTCTTTTAAAAAAGGGGTGCTCACTTACAAGAGCCTTATCCTCACCCTCTGGGCCAAGGACCGCTTAGGACTTGAAAAAGACCTGTCTCCCATTGCAGCCGCCACCTTTAAACCATTTTTCATGGCCCTGTTTTCCGGAAACACCGCCGAAGCAGCCGGCAGCACCAGTGAAAAACCCCCTGCTGGCATTGATGTACCCGGCGATCCCCGGCCCGGTGATCTGATCCTGTGGGCGGCAAAAGCCAGCGGTATGGATGATACGGCAGACCTGCCAGCCCCGTTGACAGACCTGCTCTCTGACCTGATCTCTGAAATCCAGGAAGAATACGGCACGGTTCCCCCCAGCCGCATGGATCCCAGATTCATTCCCCATTTTTTATTGAAAAAATAAAAAATATTGACACCATACGTGTGAGAATATACACATACATATTATGGTGTATGTAGATATAAGGTCACACCATAAGTTTTCAGAGTATAAAAATACTATCCGCCGCCAGGTACATATCGGCACAATGTTCTTTGTTTTCCGACCCTGAATCTCTCAACCTGGAAACGTCAGATACAACGGTTTTAAGAGAAATCCAATGGACATTAAATCGGCGCATCAAAAAATCGGTCCGGTAAAGTTGTCCCGACCCAAATTACTCCAGACATATCCCCGTACCCGTCTGTTTAACATTCTGTCAAAATCCTTGGGAAAGAATGCTTTATGGATCTGCGGACCAGCAGGTTCCGGTAAAACCACACTGGTCAACAGTTTTATCGATACCAGCGACATTGCATGCATCTGGTATGATATTGACAGAACAGATACGGATATTGCCTCATTTTTTTATTACATGGGCAAAGCCTGGAAAAAAATATCCGCTGACACATCTTCTCCATTACCCTTTTTCACCCAGGAATTCTTTCCAAAAATTTCTGTTTTTACAAACCGGTTTTTCAACCTGTTTTCACAGCATGTACCCCGTCCCCTTGCCATTGTCCTGGACAATTATCAAACAGCAGGAGAAGAAGCCCGGCTCCATGAAGTTCTGTGCCATGCCATAGACATACTGCAGGGCAAAATCAGCATCATCATCTGCAGCCGGACAGAACCTTCTGCTGCATTTGCCCGGTCAAGGGCCAACCGGACTTTGCGCGTACTGAACTGGCATCATTTGCGATTTCAAAAAAAAGAGATCAAAGGGGTTCTCCGCAGTATCACAGATATAACATACCCGGATGCCCTCATTTCCGATTTGCACCGAAAAACCGATGGATGGATTGCCGGACTGCTGCTGGTACTGCTGAAAAAAGAGGCGTATGACGATATTGAGCCACACCTGCTTATTCACCAGACACCGACCGAAATATTTGATTATCTCGGTTCCACCATTTTTGACAACCTTGAACCTGAAATCCAGACCATTCTTGTAAAATTGTCTTATCTTTCCCGGATTTCCCTGAATGCTGCCCGGACGCTGGGAGGAAAGCTGGCCTGCCGTGTACTGGAAACCCTGATCCGAAAAAACGGATTTACTTTTGTCTCCATGAAAAATCCCCCTGAATATCATTTTCACCCACTGTTCCAGGAATTTCTTCAAAAAAAGGCCCCCTTGTTTTTTTCTTTTTTTGAATACGATGCGTTATTGGTAAAAACAGCATCCATTCTTGCAGAAGAAGGAAAATCAGAAGATGCCATCAATTTATATATCCGCTCACACCACTTTATGAAGGCCATGGATCTGATCCTTGATAAGGCACCCGTACTGGTATCCCAGGGGCGCGTGCAAACAATAGAGACATGGATTACCGCATTTCCCCGGGAAATTTTTATAACACAGCCATGGCTGATTTTCTGGAAAGGCGCATGCAAAATTCCAACTGCCCCTGACCAGGCAAAAACGCTGTTCCAAAAAGCACTCAACATATTTGAAGCACAATCAGATCCTGCAGGATGCTTTATGGCCTTGTCCGGCATACTGGATGCCATCACATTCCAGTTCCATGTTTTTCAGGAAATGGATCAGTATTTTAAAAAATGCCGGATATTTGAAGCACGTTTCGGTATTGTTGGTCCTCCTGAAGTGATTTTGAGACTCACTGCTTCCATGCTGAATGCGCTGGTTGTGAGATGTCCGGATTCCCAGGACACAAAAAAATGGAGTGAGCGGGGCTGGCAGGTACTCCATATGACAAAAGAGGTGAATCTCACGCTCAAGATTTTTTCACCGCTTATTATTCTGCGGATAATGCAGGGCGACCTCTTTGCAGCTGATCATTTTCTCAAGGTGTTTAAAAAAGTGAGTCATAAAAAGGCTTCTCCTCTCTCATATATTGTATTTCAGAATTTGAAATCATTTCATGCATGGCTCAGCGGCAGTTTCCAGAAAAGTTTAACCGCTGCCCGCCAGGCCATGGCTATTGAACAGGAAACCGGAGTTTCCATTGTTTTTTTGCCGCTCCGGGCCCATGCAGCTGCATCTGCAATAGGGCTTGGCAGATATGATACAGCCAGAAAACTTTTAGAGGAAGTGACTCCGTATCTTGACCATCAGGGACTCTGGAGCCAGAGCCTGTATCACAATATTTATTTCTGGTTGAATCTTGTGACAGAAAATCTCGCAGAAGGCAGATATCATGCCATGGCTTTTTTTGAAAAAGCGATACAGACGGGAAGCAGCATGGCGCTTGCAAGTGCCCATCTGTCCATGGCAAAAATGTTTTATGCCTTCGGCGAAAAACAGACCGCAGAAAAGCATCTGAAAAAATCCTTTTATTTCTGCAGCCGGTATGGCACCGTGCAGGACAAATTCATGGCACTTCTCACTTTAGCCATTTTTTTACTGGATAGACAGGCAGATGAGAGGGCGAAGAAATCCATTAAAAACGCCCTGCGTATGGGCAGAATGTGGAACTATCGCTATGGGTTTTTCTGGGTGCCCGAAGAAATGGCCCGTTTGTGTTCTTATGCCCTGAAAAATGATATTGAAGTAAAATATGTGCGTACACTCATCAGAGAGCATGCTCTCCTCCCTGAAATTCCTCCGTTGAATATCCCGAATTGGCCATGGCCCATACGCATCTCTTCCTTTGGGGGTTTAAAAATTCATCTGGGAGAAAACGCCCTGCAGTTTACGCGAAAAATCCAGCAAAAACCCATGACAATGCTCAAATATATGATGGCAAAAGGCGGTTCAAATGTTCCGGAACACGAACTGATGGATGCTCTCTGGCCGGACAGTGAAGGCGATGCCGCTTACAACGCATTTAAAACCACCCTGCACCGTCTCAGAAAATTGCTGGGCAGCAAAAATGCCCTTGTTCACAAACAGGGCGTACTCGCATTTAATGCGTTTATTGTCTGGACAGACACCCTTGCTTTTGCATCCTGCTGTTCCAGAGTTGATCAGGACCTTGAGGAACAAGATTGTGTGGAAACTGCTTTGCAGTTGTTAAATGAACTGAGTTTGCTGTATCGTGGTCCATTTATTCCGGAAGAACAGTCTTCATGGGTGATCCCTGAACGTGAAAAATTGAGATCAAAATTTTTGTCCGCCATCCAGAAAATTGCTGATCTATTAGAGCATCAGGGACAGTGGAAAAAAGCCGTTACCTGCTGCAGACAGGCCCTTGAGATTGATCCCTTGCTGGAATCTTTATACCCGAGACTTATGCAAACCCATGTTCATTTGGAAAAAAACAGAATAAAATCAACACAGAAATCTGGATAACTGGGGAAAGGTATCAGCGGAGGTGCCCTTGATTAAAATGGCTCTGATACCCTCCCCATACACGCAGAACCCAAAAAAACACTTGCAGCGCGTTTTTTTTCAAAAATTACCAATCATTAATAAGGTGAAGCATGCCTCACATCCACCAGGGCTTTTTCCAAAAGCCATCCCTCGGGGTGGGATTCCGGCGCAGATTTGAGCACCACGGCCTTATCCTGTTTTGAAAAGCGGTTTTTAACATACAAAAGATAACAATTGTTGTTTATGGGAATTACATGGCTTCTTTCTGAAAGAAGGGGCAGGTCAGCGGAAACCGTTTTAAAAAACTCCCCTTTGCGGGTATACTCATCATAGGTGCCATCGCTGTTGCTAATATAGCGGTGCATGGTTACCAGATCAACATACCCTTGAGCAGATGCCTGTTTTTTAATCTCAGACCCCCACGCGGTAAAAGCATATAAAGACAATGCTGCAACCAGAAAAAAAATCATGCCCTTTCTCATCACGACCCCCTTTTTAAATTAATGGTATGAATAAAATGGCAACTGCCACTGTGAAAATCCGGGATGCAAATAGTCTTTGAATTAAAAGTCCACCACTGGGCGCGCCCAGACCAAACGGGCAAGTAACTTCACGGGAAGTTTATTTAAAGTTTATCGTTATGGTAATATAAAAAAGTATAAGTTACAGATAGGTTACAGATACAAAAAAAAATTATCCCCGGGCATCCCTTTTCGGTTCCTTGTTTCTGACCAGCACCTGTGTTACCAAATCAAAACTGGCCATACATGGCCCGCTGTCTGAAATGAAACAACCATAACAGGAGGCAAAACACCATGATGATCGGCGCCATTGCAGATGCCATCCTCTTAAACCTATCCTACCTGGCATCGGTCAGAAAAATCGGCCAGCGCTGTCCCCATGCAGGTTACGGCGGCATGGCAGAGGCTTTTTTCGGCGGGATTCCGCCTGAGATGCAATCCCTTGTGGAAAACCTGTGCCTTGATTCTTCAAGCCATATCCGCTATAAAACAGCCAGTTGCTGCTTTACCCGAACCAGACGCGCTTATATGGAGGAACAGGATGAAGATGGCGCATGCAAAAAAAGTCTTTTCAGATATGATGGACAAAGCCGGTATCCGTGTGAACGGAGACAGGCCCTTTGATATCCAGGTCAAAAACGATCAATTCTATCAGCGGGTTCTGGCCTCTCCAGCCTTGGGGATGGGCGAATCCTATATGGATGAATGGTGGGAATGCAAAGCCCTGGATACATTCATAGAAAAAACACTTCGTGCCGATATTCCCGGCCAGGTCAAACAGGACCGGATGACAGCCATGAATGCCCTTATGGCAAAAATATTCAATCTGCAGACCATTCAAAGGGCATTTGCAGTGGGCAAACACCATTATGACATCGGCAATGACCTGTACCGGAACATGCTGGACAAGCGGATGCAGTATACCTGCGGATACTGGAAAGAGGCCGAAACTCTGGAGGAGGCCCAGGAAGCCAAGCTGGATATGATCTGCAGAAAAATCGGATTGTCGCCGGGAATGACCATTCTGGAGCTGGGATGCGGCTTTGGCGGCTTTGCCCGGTATGCTGCCGAAAAATACCAGGTGTCTGTGACCGGTTTTACCGTGTCAAAGAAACAGGCTGAGTTCGGCAGGGATTACTGCAAAGGCCTGCCGGTGGATATCCGGCTGGACGATTACCGGAATGCCTCGGGCACCTATGACCGCATCCTGTCCATCGGCCTGATGGAGCATGTGGGTTTTAAAAACTACCGGACCTATATGGATTTGACACACCGTCTGCTCAAGGAGGACGGCATCGCATTCATACACACCATCGGTGGAAATGTCACGTCTACGATCTGCAACCCCTGGACCGCCAAATACATTTTTCCCAATTCCGTTCTGCCGTCCATTGCCGCTCTGGGGCAGGCCATGGAGGGTCTTTTTGTCATGGAGGACTGGCACAATTTCGGTGAAGATTATGACAAAACCCTGATGGCCTGGCACCAGAATTTCAAAGCGGCCTGGCCCCGGCTCAGGGACCGTTACGGGGACCGGTTTTACCGGATGTGGGAATATTATCTGCTCAGTTGTGCCGGGGGCTTCCGGGCCCGGGCCCTCCAGTTGTGGCAGATTGTCCTGACCCGGCGGGGCCGTCCCGGACCGGACTGCCGAATCTCATGAACCCGGCCATGGTTCAGGCGGATGTAATCATTGTGGGCGGGGGCCCGTCTGGTGCGGCCTGTGCGGCGCGCCTCAAAAAAAGCGGTGTGGATGTAAGGATCCTGGACAAAAAAGAGTTTCCAAGGAAAAAAATCTGTGCCGGATGGATCTCTCCGGATGTTTTTGACTCCCTTGCATGCACCCCTGGCCTTTATCCCTTTGCGCTGACCCGTTTACGCCGGATGCACTTTCATCTTTTCGGGATCAGGGTTCCTGTTAAAACCCACCAGTATGCAATCCGGCGCATCGAATTCGACAACTGGCTGTTACGCCGGGCTGAGGTGCCTGTACATACCCATCAGGTCAAAAAGATCCAAAAAAACAGATACGGGTATATGATTGACGATCAGTTTGCATGCCGGTACCTGGTGGGGGCCGGCGGCACCCACTGCCCGGTGCGCCGCACCTTTGCAGATCCCCTGCAGGTCCGACCGGACCGGGCACTGATATCTGCAGTTGAAAAAGAGTTTCAGGCCCCGAGCCGGATTCAGGAATGCCATATCTGGTATCTGGACCACGGCCTGCCCGGATATGCCTGGTACCTGCCCAAAAAAGGCGGATGGATCAACATTGGTATCGGCGGCAAACAGCACCGGATGGCGGCCCGGGGAACCACCATCATGAAGCACTGGCGCAATTTTTCCCACCGGCTCTTGAAGCAGGGCTTTCTGGATCACCCTCCCGGGAATCCAAAGGGGCATACCTACTTTCTGCGGCATAAACCGGTTAACCTGGGGCAGAAAAATGTGTTCATTGCCGGAGATGCCGCCGGTCTGTCCACCATTGACATGGGAGAGGGAATTCATGCCGCCATCCAGAGCGGGATTGCCGCAGCCGAGTCCATCTCTTCCGGCCGGCCGGTAAGCATGAACCATGTTTCCCGGCTCAGCCTGCCGAAACTGCTTACATCTGCCATGAGAAAAAACTTTTCTGATACATGAATCGGTGTTTTTTGACCGGCAACCTCTAGCGTTTTCCCCTGGACTGGATGATATTTGGTCAATCCATGTGCTTCAACCCATGCGCAGCTTTGAATGCATGCCATTCACCATGATCTATGTAACCGCTTTCATCAAGGTCAACAGCATTAAACACTTTTTGTTTATCTGCTGCATCTGTAAAATAATCATTGAATTCATCAAAAGTCACCTGGTCATTATGGTCACTGTCCATGTCTGGAAAGTGGGCATTGAATTTTGAAGAATCAGGGAGTTTTTCCTTATGATATCTTTTCTTGTTCTTCTGGTGGTACTTTTTTCCCATCCCTTTGTGCATTTCTTTGAACTGGTGCCACTCCTCACGGCTCAACGTGCCGTTATCATCACTGTCAAGACGGTCAAAGGCTTTTTGCTCCGTTGATGTGAATACTTTTTGGAATTCCGCAAAGCTCAGGCTGTCATCTCCATCAATATCCATATCAGAGAAATCTCTGCCAAACAAAGTGTGTCCGCCGGAAGCCTTATAATTCTCCTGATCACAGGATGATGCATAAACAAGGGCAGCAGATCCTGCTGCAGCCATTAGAAAAAAACCGGCCATTATCATTATACAGGTAAAACGCTTCATTATCTGCCTCCTCTATTGGTTATCTGTTTTTCCACCCAACCGTGTTTTTATTTCTTTCATATATACTTCCCGTGCAGTTACTTGCCAGTTTGGCCAGGGCAAGCCCGGGGGTTAACTTCTTAAGAAAATAATCACAAACCATTACAATGCAACTGCATTATATCAAAGACAGACTCCAGGAGGATAGCATATGCCCTGTTTGCTGTCAGAGAGTTCTTCTTATAATGATGAAATGGCAACGGCTTGAAATTTATATGAACCCGGTTTATGGTACCCTGTAAAATCAAAGGAGCATAACAGTGGCAAAAACCAGTTTTCCCGATACCAGTGCCAGTCCGCTTCAGGCCCTGCCGGTCAGAATCATCATCCCGGTGGCCCTGACCATTATTTTGTTTATCCTCACCATTTTTCTGTTCATCCTTCCCCGGATGGAGTCTTCCATGATGGATGGAAAAAGGGAGACCACCCGGCACCTGACGGAAACCGCCTGGTCGGTACTGGATTTTTTTCACAACCAGGCCGCCCAAGGAACCCTTTCCGTGGACCAGGCACAGCAGGCGGCTGTGGCCCTGCTGGAACAGCTGCGGTACGGGGATGACCGCAAGGATTATTTCTGGATCAATGACAACACCCCGGTGATGATCATGCATCCCTACCGGCCGGACCTTGAGGGCAAAAACGTGGCCGCGTTCACTGATCCGGCGGGCAATCCCCTGTTTGCCCGGATGGTGGAGATCACCCGGGAATCCGGATCCGGGTTTGTGGATTACCTGTGGCAGTGGAAAGAAGAATCCGGGCATATCGTGCCCAAAATATCTTATGTCAAAAGTTTTGAACCCTGGGGATGGATCATCGGCACCGGCATCTATGTGGAAGATGTCACAGCCCAGATATCTTCTGTCACCCGGAAGCTGATGCTGACCTGTGCCGGGATCATGGGAGTGGTCCTGCTTTTGTCCGGCTATATCATCTGGGCTGCGGCAGCTTCCAGAAAAGAAAAACTGGCGGCCATGGCCCGGTCCGAACTCCAGGAAAAACAGCTGGTCCAGGCGGACAAGATGGCATCTTTAGGCATCCTGGTGGCAGGGGTTGCCCATGAAGTGAACAACCCGGCAACCACCCTGATGCTCAATGCCCCGAACCTGAAAAAATCTTTTGAAGCCTTTGTTCCGGTTCTGGACGACCACTTTGCCAGGCATCCGGATGCCCGGGTCTGCAATATGGTCTACCCGGACCTGCGCAACCGCATCCAGCTCATGCTGGCCGCCATTCTGGATTCATCCACCCGGATCAAACAGATCATTTCCGATCTCAAGGATTTTTCCCGGCCGGCAGACAGCCGGGACCATGAAAACACCCGGGAGATCAACATCAACCAGGTGGTGGAAAAATCTCTGGACCTGACCCATACCGTGCTCAAAAAAGCCACCTCCCGGGTGTCGGTCATTTATGGGAAAAATCTGCCTGCGGTGTCAGGCGATTTTCAAAAACTGCAGCAGGTGGTCATCAACCTCTTGGTGAATGCAGCCCAGGCCCTTGAAAGGCCTGACCAAGCCATCACGGTGATAACAGGAACCAACCAGCACAAAAATGTGGTGTTCATCGATATCAGTGACACCGGCCCGGGAGTGCCGCCTGAAATACTGGAAAAAATAACCGACCCTTTTTTCACCACCCGCAGGGATGACGGCGGCACCGGGCTGGGCCTTTTTATCTCAGAAAAGATCATCTCC
>JAWOEP010000467.1:0-4889 GCA_046482705.1 Desulfotignum sp. | reverse complement strand
TACGGGTTAACGGTGCAGGATGTCCAGGACATTATCAAGACCGCCATCGGCGGGATGAATGTCACCTATACCGTGGAGGGACTGGAACGGTACCCGGTCAATCTGCGGTACAACCGGGAGTTCCGGGACAATTTACACATGCTGCGCCGGGTGTTTGTGCCCACCCCGTCCGGTGCCCAGGTGCCGTTGATCCAGCTGGCCGATATTGCCGTAAAAAAAGGTCCGGCCGGCATAAAGAGTGAAAATTCCAAAAGAAGTGCCTGGGTATTTGTGGATATCAAAGGAATGGATCTGGGCACCTATGTAAAGCAGGCCCGGCAACTGGTGGATGAAAACATCGATCTGCCGTCAGGATATTCCCTTGTTTGGTCAGGCCAGTATGAATATATGCAAAAGGCGAAAAAAACCCTGCAGCTTATTATTCCGGCCACCCTGCTGGTGATATTCATTCTGCTGTATATCCATTTCGGCAACCTGACCGAGGTGGTCATTGTGATGGCCAGCCTGCCTTTTTCCCTGATCGGGGGGTTCTGGCTGATCTATCTTCTGGGATACAACCTGTCTGTGGCCGTGGGGGTGGGGTTTATCGCCCTGGCAGGACTGGCCACGGAAACCGGTATTGTGATGCTGGTGTACCTGGATGAGGTGTATAAACGCAGAAAAAAGGAAAACCGCATGCACACGGCAGCAGATCTGTACGGGGCAGTTGTTGAAGGGGCCGTGGACAGGGTCCGGCCCAAAATAATGACCGTTGCCACCACCCTGATCGGTCTTTTACCGGTGATGTACGGCAGCGGGGCCGGCTCCCAGATCATGAAGCGCATTGCAGCACCCATGGTGGGAGGACTTGTGTCTTCCGCCGTCATGACGCTGATCATCATTCCGGTAATCTACATTCTGTGGAAAACCCGGGAAATTAATAAAAACAACAATATATAAGAAAGGATTTATCCCATGAAAAAAATATCATTAACACGTATTGGTCTTGTTAGCCTGGCAGCTGCCCTGGTTTTCTTTTCAACCACTGCTTATGCAATGGATGACGGACATGATATGGATTCATCAGACAGAATCGGAGAGCTGTTCCATGAATCCATGCAAAACGGGTATATGCTGTCCTATTACCTGATGGACCTTCGCAACCAGGGTGATGACAAGGCCTCCGATCATTCCTCCCATGGTCATACATCCCATGGCGGCAAAGAAAAAGAAATGGACAAGCCCCATCACATCATGGTGTATATCATGGACAAAGACCATAACCCTGTGACGGAAGCCAAAGTGGGGTTTCTGATTAAAAACGATGCCGAAGAGACCCAGAAAATCATGGCCATGTACATGAGTAAAGGGTTTGGCATCACTGCTGACATGAAGGCAAAAGGGGTGTATGAGATCGTGGCCAAGGCAGTGGTTGACAATGTTACCCTGATGGACCGGTTCAGCCATGAGATGAAATAACTGAGATGTCTTTTTGATGGAAATGCCATTTTTATTGACATATTAGCGTGAACACAGCATTTTATTGATATGCTTTTTTATCGGAAAATGGGATCAGGGCCGCCTGTGATTCTGGTCCACGGCCTGCTGGGATCCTGTGCCACCATGGGGATGCTGGCAAGGGGCCTGGCACAAAAGTTTGAAGTGCTGGTCGTTGATTTGAGAAATCATGGCAGCTCTTTTCATGCAAATACCATGACGTACAGGGAGATGGCCCGGGACCTGGCAGGATTCATGGATGAAAAAAAAGTCGTGTCCGCCTGTGTGGCCGGCCATTCCATGGGGGGGAAATGCGCCATGCAGCTGGCCATGGATTTTCCGGACAGGGTAAACCGCCTGGCAGTACTGGACATGGCCCCAAAAGCATATGAACCTTTGTGGAAACCGTATATTCAGGCTATGCTGGATCTGGATCTGTCACAGATAACCAGGCGGGAACAGGCTGACCAGCAGCTGGCAGTTAGCATTCAAGACAGGGACTTGAGAACATTTTTTCTCCAGAATTTGAGAACTTCCGGCAATAAAACCTTTTTTTGGCGGTCCAATCTTGCAGCAATCCTGGCATCCCAGGATGATATCTGTGCCAGGATATCCGGCAGCCCTTATCCCAAAGAAACCCTGTTCATAAGGGGAGAAAAATCCGATTTTATCCAGGACACAGACTGGGATGAGATCAAAGCGCTGTTCCCGAAGGCCATGATCAAGACCATTGCCGGTGCAGGCCATCTGGTGCATATGGAACACAGGAATCTGGTCATCGAACTGCTTGACGCATTTTTTATGGTAAAAGGGTAGGGTAATATGGTACTGCAGATCACCCCTGACATTCAGATTCATGACAGTGAAATTGTGCTGGAAGCCATCCGTGCCCAGGGGGCAGGGGGGCAGCATGTCAACAAGGTTGCCACCGCTGTCCACCTGCGGTTTGATATTCCAGCCTCCAGTCTGCCCGAGGAGGTCAAAACAAGGCTTTTTGCATTCCGGGACCAGCGGATTTCCAAGGAGGGCATCATTGTCATCAAAGCCCAGCAGTTCCGCAGCCAGGAAAAAAACAAAGAAGATGCGCTAGAAAGGCTGAAACAATTGGTTATCCGGGCCATGGCCCGGCCCAAAAAGCGCAAACCCACCCGTGTGTCAAAAAGAGCACAGAAAAAGCGTCTGGACAAAAAGACCAAAAGGGGAAGTGTGAAGCGGCTGCGGGGACCTGTATCACCGGATGACTGATAAATGACAGGCCGGACAGATTTTTATCCTGCATCCAGCAACTGCCTGACCCTTTCGGCCAGTCCGTTGACAGTAAAGGGTTTCTGGATAAACTGGATCCCTTTTTCCAGAATGCCGTGATGGGCAATGACATTGGATGTGTACCCTGACATGTACAACACTTTTATGCCCGGGTGGGTTTTGCTGACTTTCAGAAAAAGGTCTTTTCCGTTCAGGCCGGGCATGACAACATCGGTGAGCATCATGTGAATTTTTCCTTCATGACCGGCGACTGTTGTCAAAGCCTTTTCACCATTGGCCGCGGCAAGCACCTTATAGCCTTTGTTTTTCAAAACAGTGCGGGCCAGCTCCCGCACCTGTTCATTGTCTTCCACCAGCAGAATGGTTTCAGTGCCGGCAAGATTGTTTTCCTTGTCTCGGCCAGCAGCTGGTTTGATTTCCATATCCTGTGCAAGGGGCAGGTAAATTTTAAAGGTTGTTCCTTTTTCAGGCTCGGAATAGACCCAGATGTTGCCCCCGTGCTGTTTTACGATGCCGTATACCGTGGCAAGGCCCAGGCCCGTGCCCTGTTCCCCTTTGGTGGAAAAAAACGGCTCAAAGATGTTTTTACAGGTGTGTTCATCCATGCCGGATCCGGTATCACTGACAGCCAGCAGGGCATAATTGCCCGGCACAACCCCCTGGCGGGTTTGTGCGTAAGATGCATCCAGATCTTTTCGACTGGTTTCTATGGTCAGATACCCCCCATCAGGCATAGCATCTGCAGCATTGACCACCAGGTTCATTATAACCTGTTCCAGCTGGCCGATATCCGCCGTCACAATCTGGGAATCGGCAGACAATGCCAGTGTGATGTGAATGTTTTCCCGGATGGTGCGCTGCAGCAGGGGCTGGAAATTTTTCACTGCCTGGTTGATGTCCACAGGCTTGACCGCCAAAGTCTGTTTCCGGCTGAATGCCAGCAGCTGGCGCACCAGGTCCCGGGCACGCAGCCCTGCCTGTAAAACTGTATTTACTTTTTTTTGCTGTTTTTCTGTTATTCCGGGATCAGCAAGCATCAGTTCACTGTACCCCAGGATGGGGGACAGCAGGTTGTTCAAATCATGGGCAACACCCCCGGCCAGTCGGCCGATGGATTCCATTTTCTGAATCTGCCGGTACTGCTCCTCCACCCGGTCTTTTTCTTTTTGCATCTGTTTGTAGTCGGACAGGTCCAGATCAATGCAGAACATCTCTTTTTCACCGGCATGGTTGGTTATCATGACATGGCTGGAGAAAATCGGCACCGGTTTTCCTGAACTGTTCTGCAGAACCATTTCCCCTGCCGGTATGGGTATGCCCTTTTCATACCAGGCCTGTATGGCTTTAACCGTCTGGGTGCGCATGTCATCAGGGACGATCAAATCTTCAAGCCGCCGGCCAAAAGCCTGTTCCCGGGAATATCCATACACACGTTCACTGGCCTGGTTCCAGAATATCACTTTGCGCGCTTTGTCATATCCCTGGATGGGTATGCTCTGCACGGCATCAAACACTGCATGGAGCCGGCCCTCACTTTGTTGGAGTTCTTTCCGGGCAGTCTGTTCCTTTTCAAAGGTTTTTTTCAAGCTGTGCAGCATTAGAGCGGTTGTCGTGGAAATCAACGCATTGATGAAAAGAAAATTGCCGCTCATCACCAGCCATTGTTCAAGCGGGTTTTCTGATAAAAGATTCCAGTGCAGCGAGCCGTTTCCAATAAAGACAGCAATCACACCAAAAGCCAGTGCATTGCATGCCAGGGTGATAAATGCTGCCTTTAGATCATAAATGGTGCTGACAATGATGGACGCCCCCAGCAGCCACACATAACCGGCACCAACAGGTCCGAGAATCACCATCAATCCTGTACCCAGAGAAAACAGAACAATGAAAATCAGGCTGGCCCGTATTTTTAAAGACAGGCTTTTTGAAAACAACACTGCCACAGTGCCGATATAGGCAGCCAGATCCAATATGACCACACTTCCCAGTCCTTCGGCCATGGAAAGCAAAATGGAAGGCACCAGTACAAAAGGACCAAAAAAACTGGCAGTAAAGCAGATGATAAACAAAATGCGTTCCTGCCAGAATGTGAATGGATCAGTTTCCCAGACATAGGCAGGCAGCAGTTTTTTCTCCAGTGCATGCCA
>JAWOEP010000369.1:0-5978 GCA_046482705.1 Desulfotignum sp. | reverse complement strand
TCTACGATGTAACATCCGTCAAAGGGTTCCAGCAGGCCTTTGAAGTCCACACTTTTTCTCATGCGGTCAAAGGACCATTTCACATCTTTGGCGGTAAAGCTGTTGCCGCTGTGGAACTTGACCCCTTTTCTCAAATGAAACCGCATGGTCAGTTCATCCAGCCGTTCCCAGCTGGTGGCCAGACGGGGTTCAAACTCCATGTCCTGGGTCCAGCGTACCAGAGGATCAAACACCCAGTGGGAGAGCTGGAGCATGCCGCCGGAAAGCTGCACCTGGGGATCCAGAGATACCGGGTCGGCATCCAGGCCCATTTTAAATGTCTTTGCACCGGCAGAAGCAGCAAAAGACACCACCATAAAAATACCTAACACAGTCACTAGTAATTTTCTCATCCTCATCCTCCAAATTTAGTGTTAATAAAAATCAGGAAACGCATTGAAACTGTCTTTCACTTGCGTTGTACAGTCCGCATATGCCAACTGTTTAGAATTACCAAAAAACGATGACAGGGTCAAGCAATATCACGCCTGCATCTGAATATTTGCTATAGCAGCATGCGCTTCTACGGGGAGCCCCTGGTGGTGTTCTGTGAACGGACCGTCAGCGTCGGAGGGGGCCTGGTAAAAGATGCCGGCATGGTTTTCAACCAAGGGACGGGATGCCGCACTTCATTGTTCGTATGTAAACCGGCCCCCGCAGACCTCGGGCCGGGCACAGGACACCACCAGGGGCGGGCCCTGGGACAGCGTGCTGCACAGAGCGATCGAAAGCCCGGCATGCTTATGGCAAATATCCAGTTCGGAAAAAAAACAATTTGACAGCCCTGAGGGCTAAATATGGATTGACGCTTAGAAGGAATTCACCATGTGCTGCTATGCGGGAAGAATGGCCTGCATAGCAGCAGGAGAAAACCCTGTATATTTAAATATAACAGGTTTTCAAAAAATAATCATTGACACTGAGAAAATTCCATGCAATGAATGAGTATTCATTTTATTAACACCGGAACAGGCTGTATGTTTTTTTATGGCAACTGAACAAACTTTTAGACACAACAGCTTATTTTAATTAAAAAAACATATTTCAACCAACATTTTTCCATGGATATAACAGCTGACGGCACAGGGAACAGACAGCTGAGCAAGTATTCAGCATCCATGGATGAGACCAACACCAGGAGGGCAGACAAAGATGGCACAGGTAATTTCAGATCGGCGGGACATAGAGTTTGTCATGCACGAACAGCTCAAAGCCGAAGAGCTGTCCAATCTCCATGACGGGTTTGCAGATTTCAACAAAAAAACCATTGACCTGATTATTTCAGAGGCAAAAAATTTTGCAGTCAAGGAACTTTTACCGGCAAACAAAGACGGGGACCAGCAGGGGTGTGCCCTGGAAAACGGCCAGGTAACCACACCGGACTCATTCAAACGGCTGTTTGAACTGTTCAATGAAGGGGAATGGCTTGCCCCTACCGAAGATCCCGAATGGGGGGGCCAGGGCATGCCCAGAACAGTGGCATCGGCTGCAGCTGAATATTTCAATGGTGCCAATTATCCTTTTATGATGTATCCGGGCCTGACCCAGGGGGCCGGCCACCTGGTGGAGCATTTCGGCACAAAAGAACAAAAAGATCTGTACCTGAAAAACATGTATACCGGCAAATGGTGCGGCACCATGCTTCTCACCGAACCTGAAGCCGGCTCTGATGTGGGTGCATTGACCACAAAAGCGGTTCCCAAGGGGGACGGCACTTATGCCATTGTGGGGGAAAAAATATTTATTTCCGGCGGAGATCATGACCTGGCGGAAAATATCATTCACCCGGTTCTGGCCCGTATTGAAGGCGCTCCTGCCGGCACAAAAGGCATCTCCTTGTTCCTGGTGCCCAAATTCCGGGTGAATCCTAATGGATCTTTGGGGGAATTCAACGATGTGATCTGCACCGGCATCGAGCACAAGATGGGCATCCACGGCAATTCCACCTGCTCTTTGTCCCTGGGCTCCAAGGGCAACTGCATCGGCACCCTGCTGGGAGAAGAAAACAAGGGCATGAAAGCCATGTTCCTGATGATGAATGCGGCCCGCCTCCTGGTGGGATTCCAGGGATTTGCCTGTGCCACAACCGCGTATATGTATGCACTGGATTATGCCAGAAACCGCATCCAGGGAAAAGATCTCACCGAAATCATGAACCCGGATGCCAAAGCAGTGCCCATTATCCGCCACCCGGATGTGCGGCGCCAGCTCATGATGATGAAAACCTATGTGGAAGGTATCCGCTCCTTGCTCTACTTTGTGCATTATTGCTCGGACATGGCAAAATTTGCCCCGGATGACAAACAAAAGGCAAAATACCAGGGATTTGTGGAGGTACTCACCCCCATTGCCAAGGGATACGTGACAGACCGGGCCTTTGAGGTATGCTCCCAGGGCATGCAGGTGTACGGCGGATACGGGTTTATCGAGGAATATCCCATGGCCCAGCTGCTCCGGGACTGCCGCATCACCCTGATTTACGAAGGCACCAACGGGATCCAGGCCATGGATCTTCTGGGCAGAAAACTGGGACTTGACAAGGGCAAGCCCATCATGGACCTGTTCGGGGAAATGCAGAAAACCCTTGCCCAGGCCAAAGAGATTGACAGCATCCAGGGCTATGCCGTCAAAGTGGAAGAGGTGGTGAACAAACTGGCGGAGGTCGCCATCCACATGGGCCAGACCGCCATGTCCGAAAAAATGCTGTCCGCCTTTGCCAATGCCCATCCGTTCCAGGATGCGGCCGGTGATACAGTCATGGCATGGATGCTTTTGTGGCGGGCAGTCATTGCGGCCCAGAAACTTGAAAAAGCAAAGAAAAAAGACAAACCTTTCTACCAGGGCATCATCAAATCCCTGCAGTTTTATACGGAAACCATGCTGCCCGTCACCCTGGGCCGGTTTGCTGCATTGATGAACACCAGTGCGGCAGCTGTGGAAATAGAAGATGACATGTTTCCGGGATAGCAGAAGACAGCCGAACCCTTTAACAGCAAGGGCCCCTGGGCCGGGGCAGGCCCGATATTGCATTACTTTCTGAAAACAATTATGGAACCGGTGGCAGCGGTATGATTCCGCTGCCACTGGTTTTTTATTTTTTTCTTGTGAAAATCCTGTGGTTTGTGGTTCCATATACCAGCAAACTGCCCGGCAATGCACCTGCCTCCCCGGGCAGGCATATGAAAACCGATAAAAGGAAATACATATGGGCGCATCCTTTACCGCCTCTGGCATGCTGGACATGAACCGCATCAATTTTTTTTCCGTAATGGACCATCTGGATGACGGGGTGATCATTGCGGACATGGACGGTGTCATCCACTTCTATAACCTGGCCCAGTCGAAAATCGACGGCATTTTGCCGGAAAAAGCCATGGGCCTCAAGGTCACCGACATCTACGAGCTGAACAACCGCACAAGCATGATCATGCAATGTGCATTCCGCAAAAGCGCCATAAAAAACCGGATCTTTTTTTACAGGACCATTTCCGGAAAAGTGGCCAATACCATCACCTCTGTTTATCCTTTGTACGACAAAGACCGCATCACCGGGGTTATCTGTTTTGTCAAGGATTACGCGCTGCTGCGCAGGTCCATGCCTGTGACTGCCCCGCCTGAATGCCGGTTTGAACTGGGAAACGGCACAAGGTTCACCTTTGATGATCTCATCGGCACCAGTGCCGACTTTATCCGGGTCAAAGAAACCGCCCAGAAAGCATCTGCATCACCCTCCCCTATCATGATCCAGGGAGAAACCGGCACAGGAAAAGAGTTGTTCGCCCAGTCCATCCACAATTTCAGCCCCAGGCACCAGGAAAAATATGTGGCGGTAAACTGTGCCGCCATTCCCCATTACCTGATGGAAGGTATGCTGTTCGGCACCACAAAAGGCGCATTTACCGGCGCCCTGGACAAACCCGGCCTGTTTGAAACCGCCCACAAAGGCACCCTGTTTTTAGATGAACTGCTGGCCATGCCGGTGGAACTGCAGGCCAAACTGCTCCGGGCCATCCAGGAAAAAAAGGTGCGCCGGCTGGGATCTGTCAAAGAGATTGCCGTTGATGTGAAAATCATCAGTTCCGTGAGCCAGGATCCCCGGGTGGCGATCCGTGAGAACCGCCTGCGCACGGATTTGTACTACCGGCTGGGGGTGGTCATGGTCAAACTGCCGCCCCTGCGGGACCGACTGGACAGCCTGGAGGAGCTGGTCTCCCATTTCATCGCAAAATATAATCTGCGCCTGGGAACCCATATCCGAAAAATATCTTCCGAGGTGCTGGAGTTGTTCCGGGTCTATCAATGGCCCGGCAATATACGGGAATTGGAGCATCTTATCGAAGGTGCCATGAACATGGCCGGTCAGGAAAAAATTCTGGGAATTGACCAGTTCACCCCGGGACTGGATGCCCTGGATCCTGTTGATGCAAAGCAAACAGACATTGACATTGCACCTTCCCCGGCAGTTGCACAGGATTCTTTCCAGCCCCTTGCAGACATCCAGGAGAACCGCGAAAAAAAAGCTGTGAAGGCAGCCCTTTTGACCTGCCGGGGCAACGTGACCCGGGCAGCCGGCACCCTGGGGATCTCCAGACAGCTGCTGCACTATAAAATTAAAAAATACCGGTTATGCCGGGCCGATTATTTGCCCCGGCCAGACAGGTAATTTTTTTCATCTGAAAAAAATTTTTCTTTCTGTCCTGCAAAAAGTGAAAAAAAATTTTCACTTTTTGCAGGACATGCCCGGAATACCATGGGCAATCTTTTTATTATATGGTCTTTTATATCAACGTCTTGCAGGGCAATCTGCACCGTTTTTTTGACCCTGAGACAACTGGCACGTATCCTGCATTCTTTATAAGAGATACCAGCGGGTTTCAACCCTTATTTATTGCAATTTTTGGAACAATCCAGGAGATTATCAGTGACACAAAAAACCGTTTCACACAGAGCCTTTGACCCCTTTGTCTTCTGGATTTCCGCCGGCATTACCATTGTGTTTGTGCTCTGGTCAATTATTTTTCCCGAAAATATGGCCTTGGTCATCAATGCGGTTTTCAACTGGACCACCACGGTATGGGGATGGCTTTACCTGATCACAGTATTTTTCCTGGTGACGGGATGTTTCATTCTCATGGGTCCTGGATATGGCTCCATGAAACTGGGACTGCCCGGGGACACACCCGAATTTTCCAATTTTTCCTGGTTCGCCATGCTGTTCGGATCTGCCATTGCCGCAGGCATTGTGTTCTGGGGACCAGCCGAGCCTGCCTACCACTATATGAGCCCGCCCCCCTATTTCGGCGGGGAAGCCAACACCCCGGTCACCGGGGCCAACGCCATGACCTATTCATTTTTTCACTGGGGTCTGAGCGCATGGTCCATCTTTGCCATGCTTACCATTGCCCTTGCCCATGCCTGTTTTACCTGTAACCTGCCCCTGAAATTTTCTTCAGCATTTTACTATGCCATCGGTGACAGAATTCATGGCATCTGGGGAAAGATCCTGGATATATTTGCGGTTTTTGCCACCCTGGGCGGACTTGCCACCACCACCGGTTTTGTGGCGCTTCAGCTGTCAGCCGGCCTCAAATACCAGTATGGACTCCAGCTGGGTCCATCCAGCACCTATATCATTATCGGGGCGCTCACTGCGATTTTTACCCTGTCCGTTTACACAGGTCTGCAAAAAGGTGTCAAACTTATCGGAGACATCAACATGTGGGTATTTGCCCTGGTGTGGTTTTTCGTTTTGGTATTTGGTCCCACCATTTTTCTGATAAACCTTACCGTTAATTCCATGGGCCAGTATCTGCTGCATTTTATTCCCATGAGCCTGTTCACAGCACCCGGATATGAGGGTAACTGGATCGGTTCATGGACGGTTTTCTACTGGGCCTGGTGGATGAGCTGGGCACCTTTTGTGGCTGTTTTCATTGCCC
>JAWOEP010000200.1:0-5601 GCA_046482705.1 Desulfotignum sp. | reverse complement strand
GTCTGACACCAGGTCGTTCCGGGGTGGGGAGGTGCAGGAAAAACAGGCGGACATGCAGCAGAACAGGAGCAGAAATATCATGTACCGGACAAGGTTCATGTTATAATGTCTCCCATGATCTCTGTGAGTCCGCCTTTTCGGCGTGCATTATTTTTCCGGCCGGCCAGTGGATGCCGGGCCGGTTGCGAATCGAATCAGCACATTTCCTGCCTCGACCGCATCCCCCGGGGCCACCAGCACCTCATCGATCATGCCGTCCACAGGGGAGGCCACACTGCTTTCCATTTTCATGGACTCCAGGGTAACCAGATTCTGTCCCCGGATGACGTTGTCGCCCTTTTTAACAGGTACTGCCACCACCAGTCCGGGCATGGGGCATTGCAGTTCATTGGAGGGCGGTTTCTCCAGCCTTTCCGGCATGTGAGAGATCAATTCCCATTCTTTGGGGCAGTAAACCTCGTACCGCCGGGTGAGGCCGCAAAAGGCGATCCAGAAAAAAGACTGGTCAGTGCGCAGGCGAAACCGATGAAACCGTCCATCTATTTTCAGTTTGAGACGGCGGCGGTAAAATTCAAAATCAGGGGTGTTTACCGTCATCTTCTCCTGGTTCACGTGGATGGTCCACATCTGTTTTTCTGCACCTTTTTCCAATTGCACGTCATACACATCTCCTTGTGATCGGACCACATACTGATGCACTCCGGCTGTGTCTTTTTCCGTACCGATACGCGACACCAGGGGCTTTACCGACTCCCGCACCAGGATGGTGCGGACATGGTAGACCAGGGCCGCCGCCAGGGCCGACAGTTTCAGATTTCGTTCATCCGGAGGGGACAGGGGAAGGTGGCCATTGAATAAGCGGTCGATGAATCCAGTATTGAGTTCACCTGCGGCAAATGCCGGTTGACACAGTAAACTGTTGGCAAAATCGATGTTGGTGACAACCCCTTCGATGTGATATCCGTTAAGTGCTTCGATGAGGCTGGTGCGGGCAGCTTCTCTGTCTTTCCCGTAGCTGATGACTTTGGCCAGCATGGAATCGTAGTGAACCCCGATCTTGCTGCCCGTATCCACGCCGCTGTCCACCCGCACGGATTCGCCCCGCGGCTCGGCATACCGGGTTATCATGCCGGTTGCAGGCGTAAATCCTCTGGCAGGATCCTCGGCACAGATGCGCGCCTCCATGGCCCAGCCTTTGAGCTGCACCCCGGCCTGATCAAACGGCAGCCGTTCTCCGGCGGCAACGCGTATCTGCAGTTCCACCAGGTCCCGGCCGGTGACCAGCTCTGTGACAGGATGCTCCACCTGGAGCCGCGTATTCATTTCAAGAAAATAAAATCCACCCCTGGGATCCATTACAAACTCGACGGTTCCCGCATTGACATACCCGGCCCTGCGGGCCAGATTGCAGGCTGCTTTTCCCATGCGTTCCCGCAGTTCAGGGTCCACCCCGGGTGACGGGGACTCCTCTATGATCTTCTGGTAGCGCCGCTGTATAGAACACTCTCTTTCTCCCAGAGAAACGATATTGTCAAAAGCGTCCGCCAGGACCTGGATTTCCACATGGCGGGGCTCTTCTATGTATCGTTCCAGGAATATTCTGCTGTCGCCGAAGGCTTTGCGGGTTTCCTGGCGGCCGGCTGCCAGCGCTTCCGCCATCTGGTCCGGACCTGCCACGATGCGCATGCCCTTACCTCCGCCGCCTGCCGCCGGTTTAAGCAGCACCGGATAACCGATGTTTTCGGCGATGGACAGGGCCTGTTCCACATCATTGAGCGCTTCCACATGACCGGGTATCACCGGAACTCCGGCCTTGAGCGCCAGTTCCTTGGAGGCGATCTTGTCTCCCATCAGAGCTATAGCGCCTGCCGGGGGACCGATGAACACCAGGCCTGCTGCATGGACGGATTCTGCAAACCGGGCATTTTCCGACAGGAATCCATACCCGGGATGCACGGCATGGCAGCCTTTTGACAGGGCTGCGGATATGATTTTATCTGCATTCAGGTAAGAATCCGAAGCAGGGGCTTCACCGATATACACGGCATCATCCGCCATCTGCCGGTGCAGGCTGCGGTTGTCTGCATCGGAATACACAGCAGTGGTCCTTATTCCCATGCGCTGGCAGGTGCGGATGATTCTTACGGCAATCTCGCCGCGGTTGGCTATCAAAATATTATCGAACATGGCGCACCTCACAAAGGAATGTTTCCGTGTTTGCGGTCAGGGCTGTCAGCTGTTTTGCCATCCAGTACCTGAAGGGTTCGTATCAGCCGGTGGCGGGTATCTCTGGGAAAAATCACATCATCGATATACCCCCGCTGGGCTGCCAGAAACGGATTGGCAAAGGTGCGGCGGTATTCATCCATTTTTTCATTGAGCAGTGCTTCCGGGTCTGAAGCAGCCTGAATTTCCCTGCGGTGGATCACTTCCGTGGCCCCTTTGGGACCCATGACCGCAATCTCGGCGGTGGGCCAGGCATAGTTCACGTCGCAGTGAATGTGCTTGGAATTCATCACCAGGTAAGCCCCGCCATAGGCTTTGCGGACAATGACCGAGATGCGCGGCACCGTGGCCTCGGTAAAGGCGTAGAGCAGTTTGGCCCCGTGACGGATGATGCCGCCATGCTCCTGGTCCGGGCCGGGCATGAACCCGGGTACATCCACCAGGGCGATCAACGGGATGTTGAACGCGTCGCAGAAACGCACGAACCGTCCTGCCTTGAAGGATGCTTCCGTGTCCAGCACCCCGGCCAGTACTGCCGGCTGGTTGGCAACCAGTCCAACGCTCTGGCCGCCCATGCGGCCGAACCCGCAGATGATGTTGCGCGCAAAGTCCGGGTGGACCTCCATGAACTCGGCACCATCCAGAATACTGTGAATCAGTACGTTCATGTCATAGGCCTGGCTGGGGTTGTCCGGAACCAGATAATCCAGGGCCGGATCGATGCGGTCCGCCGGATCCCGCAGATCCAGGATTGGGGGCCCCTGGCGGTTGTTGGAGGGCAGGTAGCTGATCAGGCGCCGAATTTCCCGGAGGCACAGGATATCATTGGGGGCCGTGAAATGCGCCACCCCGCTTTTTCGGGCATGGATCCCGGCACCCCCCAGCGCTTCAGCGGTAATATCCTGATGGGTGACCGTCTTCACCACGTTGGGTCCTGTGACAAACATACACGAAGATTCCTGCACCATGAACACAAAATCGGTGATGGACGGGCTGTATACAGCCCCGCCGGCACAGGGTCCCATGATGCACGAAATCTGCGGCACCACCCCGCTGGCCCTGACATTGCGGTGAAAAATCTCGCCATAGGCGGCCAGGGCATCCACACCTTCCTGGATCCGGGCCCCGCCGGAATCATTCAGCCCTATAATCGGCGCGCCCACCTTTACGGCCATATCCATGACCTTGCAAATTTTCTGGGAATGGGCCTCCCCCAGGGAGCCGCCGATCACGGTGAAATCCTGGCTGAACACAAACACTTCACGGCCGTCGATGTTGCCGTGTCCCGTAATCACCCCGTCCCCCAGGTAGAGGCGGTCATCTCCCAGGGAGCTGCCCCGGCCCGTCTTGAGCACATCGAATTCCTCGAAACTTCCTTCATCCAGAAGCAGGTCTATCCGCTCCCTGGCTGTCAGCTTGCCCTGGCCGTGCTGGCGGTTGATCTTTTCAGGGCCGCCGGCAGCCGTGGATTCGGCGCGCAGCCTTTCCAGGGTCTTGATTGTCCTGTTATACTGTATGTCCATCATATCACCCATTGCCTCATTGTTGAAAATACAGGCGCTGGCTGCAGGCAGCCGGCCTGGAATCGCAGCATGCCGCGAAAAATGATCCGGAATCATCTGTTGTCATCCTGATCCTCACCTGAATCACAATTTTACGGTATTGTCAATTTTTATCTGGCAATTAAAACCATTTCTTTTTTTTAAAATAATAGAGCAATGCCCCTGCGATGGTGGCCAGAACCCCCCAGAAAATGAAATAACTGTATTTGTATTTGAGTTCCGGCAGGTATTCAAAATTGGTGCCGTATATGCCGGCGATAAAGGTGAGGGGAATAAATATGGCGGCAAAAATGGTGAGCACTTTCATGATGTCATTCATCTTGTTTGCCACAACAGAATTGTAGATATTCAGCTGATCGGTCAAAAGATCCCTGTATGTATCAATGGCCTCTGTGGCATGGATGATAAGGTCTTCCAGGTCTTTGATAAAGGGTTGTGTTTTTTCATGGATCAGGTCGCTTTCAAGTCTTGACAGGTGAAACACGGCTTCTCTGGCAGGGCGGATCAATTTTTTCAGATAACTTGTCTCCCTTTTGAACAGATGGATTTTTTCCATCACCGCGTTGTCATGGCCGGAAAGGATCTCTTCTTCAAGATCTTCAATCTGATCCCCGATAATCTCGATGACGGAAATGTAATTTTCAACCACAGTGTCCATGAGTGCATAGGCCAGATAATCGGTTCCAGCCCCCCTTATTCGGGATTTCTGCCGCCGGATTCTTTCCCGGACCGGTTCAAACACATCACCGGGCCGTTCCTGAAAGGTCAGCACAAAGGTATCTGCCAGCACCATACTCAGCTGTTCATTGATAATCTTCTGGGTATGCCTGTCATACCGGATCATTTTCAGAACCAGGAAGATATAGGACCCGTAATCATCGATTTTGGGCCGCTGCCCGGTATTTAAAATATCTTCCATAACAAGGGGATGCAGATCAAATGCCTGCCCGATATTTCCGATGGCCTGTACGTCGTGCAGGCCATTGATATTGATCCAGGTCACCGATCGTGCCTGTTTGCAACCTGCCCCCTCTTTGATGTCCACAAGTTCCTTTTCAACAAGGTTTTTGTCATCATAGTCAATCAGCCGCATGTTTACGGTATCGACTTTTTGGGTTCCCACAAATATGAGGGCACCCGGACTCTGGCCTTTTACCTTTTCTCTGTTTTTTAAAAACCGTGCCATGGGGTCCTCTGCAGCATTGTAAAAATATTATTGTTTCATTAATTGTTTAAAAATAAAAGGGGATTTATTAATATGTCCAGGGCAGAGGATTTTAGCCGGTCCTGAATCCAGGGTGCCTTGGATTTCTGGTATTGTTCCGTCCTGGTGCTCACCGGCAACCTCTACCCGCCAGCACAATAATTACATTTTTGTTTTTCATATTTATTACAATTATGTAAATTAAACGATTCAATTTAAAAATTATTCATAAATTTTATTTCCTTTCTTTACAAATAGTTACATCCTTAAATACAGCATTTTTCTTCCGGTGGCACTGGTTTTGCTCTTATGACACACCAGCTGTGTAGTGACAAAACCAACACTTGGACAAACGCCCAACACCGGAGGAAAAAATGAAAAAAATTCTGGCAGTCATCAAGCCGTTTAAGCTGGATCAGGTCAAAGAGGCCCTGGCCAAAGTGCAGGTTAACGGCATGACCATCACTGAAGTCAAGGGATTCGGCCGGCAGAAAGGCCACAAGGAAGTGTACCGGGGTGCTGAATATGTCACCGATTTTGTTCCCAAGGTGGAAATTACCATTGCGGTGAATGACAACATGGTGGATGAGGTTGTCAACACCATCATTG
>JAWOEP010000191.1:0-2688 GCA_046482705.1 Desulfotignum sp. | reverse complement strand
GCAGATTTCGGTTGAAGGTCTATCCATTTTTTTTCATGAAAATATTCCAGGGCCGTGAGAACCCGCTGCCGGTCAGAGCCTGATTCGTCAACCGCATTGTCTATGTCGATCTGGGTCCATGTCCTGGCGGTTTTGGAATTATCCAGGATAGTTTTTACAAACTGCGCCCGTTCACCTTTGAATTTTTCAATAATGGCCTGGGCAGGGATCAGGTATTTGAACGCATAAATTTCAAAATATGTATATTTGGGTGAAATGATGTTGGCCATTTCCAGGTAAACCAGCAGGGTCTTCAGCGGCAGCAGCCGGATGTCCGACTTCCGGCTTACGGCGTGTGGACGAAATTCAAACAGGCTCCCTTTGGATTGGCTGATATCCGCCAATACCTGGCGGATGCCGTCAAGATCAGGGGTATCTCCATACGCAAAATTTTCCAGGACCGGCACCCCCTTTTTATTTCCAAAAAGGCAACACAGCGACGGGTTGCCGTCCCTGCCTGCCCTGCCGATTTCCTGGCTGTAACCCTCAATGGATTTTGGCAGGTCATAGTGGATCACTTTTCGAATGTTTTCTTTATCAATCCCCATTCCAAATGCAATTGTTGCGACGACAGTCCCGGTTTTCCCGGCCATAAAATCATTTTGAACCGCTTCCCGGTCCTCATTTTTCATTCCTGCATGATATGCCGCTGCATCCAGTCCATTGTTCCTGAGCATCTGAGTGATCCGGTTCGCTGTCTTTTGCAGGGTCACATAGACAATCGCCGGGCCGGCAGGTTTTCCTGCCAGGACCTCCTGAAGCAGCACGTCTTTATTTTCTTCAGCCACAGGGCGTATGCGAAGAAACAGATTTTCCCTGTAGAAACCCGTTTTCACGACATTCTCCCGGCTGACTGCAAATTTTTCACACATGTCGTCAATGACCGCCGGTGTTGCCGTAGCTGTCAGCAACAAGGCCTTTTTAATTCCGAATTCTTTTTGATACAAAGGAATTTTAAGATAATCCGGTCTGAAATTGTGGCCCCATTCAGATATGCAATGGGCTTCGTCAACCACAAGCAGGGATACATTCATCTGTCTGAGCTGGGTTCTGAACCTTTCATTTTTAAACCGTTCCACAGCAATCATCAGGATCTTCAATTGTCCCGTCCGGGCCGCTTCAAGCGTCTCCCGGTAATCCTGGGCACTCATCCCCGAGTCAAGTTTCGCAGCAGGGATATGTTTCGATTTCAAAAAATCAATCTGATTCTTCATCAAGGATAAAAGCGGGGAAACAACAAGGGTCATCCCCTGTTCAAGGATCGCAGGCAGCTGATAGCAAAGGGATTTCCCTGCGCCTGTGGGAAAAATGGACGCAGCTGAATTACCGGCTGCGATCTTTTCTATTACTTGACGCTGCCCGGGTTTGAATGTTTCAAATCCGAATGTTCGCTTTAAGGTTTCTTCAATCATAGACATTTTGATACTTTTTATTACTCCGCTAATCAGCCGCGCGGTTTTTTGGCGTCAGCTGAATTAGCCTCGTTAGGCAATTTATATTTTCCGATCCGATCATTATGTAAGCTGCCCAGATAGAGATACCCCTCATATTCCCGGGCGGAAGTGATCTCCTTCAGGTGTTTTCCTGTGGGATCATGTAAGCTTTGGGTTATTTGCCAAAGAATTCACCTGATTTTATCAACAAATCGAGATCGCCTTCAACCGTGTATTTTTGCGCCATAAACATTTCCGCTCCGTCTGCCTTTTTGGTTAAAATATCCATCCAGACCTCAAAAGGGGTGGTGATGGTAATATCAGGCTGTGAGGCAGAACCCATGCCGCAATGGATTTCATTGTTCTTTATTTCAAAATAACAGGTGCCATCATGGCTGCCGGAAAAAACAAACTCGTAGCAGCCTTTAAAGCCGTCTGCTTTTTCAGGATTAAATCCTTCTTTCATCAGTGTCAGGAAACTCTCCAGGGAGTTTGGCCTGGGTACCATTTCCCGCTTGTAAAATTCTTTCGGTGTTACGCCTTCGTCAATACAGGTCTGCCAGAACGCGTTTCCCAGAGTGGCCATGGTTTTAAAATCTGTGGTGGGTGTATTGATCCGTTTCATTGTCCCGGCAGATATTTTTTTATTTCTGATCAGCTCACTCCCCCCCTGGGTAATCGCATCCAGCACTTTCTTTACCTGTGGTTTTTGGATTTTCTGTGCCAGGTTCTCAGCGCCGGGGATATAAATTTCTGCCTTCAACTGTGTGCCATACAGATAATTCATATACGAACTCAACTGTTCAAATACAGAGTATTCAGGAAAACCGGCAACAGACAGTGCAGCCACTGGCGGAGGCATCTGGCGGAGGGGATGTGTCGTTACCCCTTCCCGGAGTTCAAAAAATGGCAAAACAAATGGTAGTGTGCGTTCAATAAAAGTTTTCATATTCGCATTTACAGTATAGTGAAACAGTGGCGTTGCCAGGATACATAGATCACTGGCCATGTACCTGGGAAAAAGATCTTTGGTCATGTCATCTTTGTGTACACATTCTCCCGGTGTTTTGCTCCAGCAGGTAAAGCATCCGATGCAGTAATGGATCTTTTTTTTGAAAATATTCACCAATTCAACGTCGGCACCCTCTTCTTTCATGCCTTTAATCAAAAAATCTAAAATGAATTCGGTTTTGCTTTCGCCGCCGATTCTGGCGCT
>JAWOEP010000176.1:0-3940 GCA_046482705.1 Desulfotignum sp. | reverse complement strand
ACGGCAAAGGTGCTGGATGTGATTTTTGATGATCTGTCCAAAACCGATTACCGGTTCATCATTGCCACCGGGGTCCACCGGGGGCCTTCCGAAGAGGAGTTCATCCAGATTTTCGGGGACTATTATACCCGGATCAAGGACCGCATCATTGTCCATGATGCCAGAAAAGAAGAGGAGATGGTCTATCTGGGCGATTCCTCCAACGGCACCCCCATGTATGTAAACAAGGCCGGGGTGGAAGCGGACAAAATCATCATCATCTCATCGGTGGAACCCCACTATTTTGCCGGGTACACCGGGGGCAGAAAATCTTTTCTGCCGGGAATCGCCGGCTATAAAACCGTGGAAAAAAACCACAAACTGGCCCTGGTGCCAGAGGCATGCGCCCTGGCCCTTTCCGGCAACCCGGTGCATGAAGACATGATGGATGCCATCAAGACTGTGAAACAGGAGATCTTTTCCATCATGACGGTCCTGGACAAGCACCACCAGGTCTATGCCGCCTGCTCCGGTCATATCCATGATTCCTTTCACGGGGCCATTGACCGGGCCAATGAGGTGTTCTGCGCACCGCTGGATGAAAAAGCCGACATTGTGGTGTCTGTGGTGAAGTTTCCCCAGGACATCGACCTGTACCAGGCACAAAAAGGCATTGACAATGCCAAACTGGCATTGAAGGAGAACGGCATCCTGATCCTGGTGGCCAAATGCCGGTGCGGTATCGGCGGTAAGGCCTTTGCCGATCTGCTGGGCTCCTGCGACTCCCCGAAAGCGGCCCTGGAAAAAATCGAACAGGGGTATGTTTTGGGATATCACAAGGCCGCCAAAATGGCGGAGATCGGTTTGTGGGCACAGATGTGGGCTGTCACCGACGTTGACCCGGAGGTGATCTCTCCGCTGTTCATCACACCTTTTTCAAACCTGCAGTCTGCTCTGGACAAGGCCCTGGAAGAAAAAGGAAAGGAAGCCAGAGTCCTGTTTCTCATGGACGGCGGCCTGACCGTGCCCATGGTGAGATGAAAAAAGGAGTATTATGAAACAATTTGATGTCATTGTTATCGGTACTGGTACCGCCGGGCAGACAGCTGCCTTTGATCTGGCAGCAGAAGGCTATCGTGTGGCTGTTGCGGAAAACAGCAAAACACCCGGTGGTGTGTGCGCCTTGCGGGGATGCCAGGCCAAAAAGTGGTTCTATGAAACCATGGAGGTGGTGGCCCGCAGCCGGCATCTGCTGGGAAAAGGCACTACTGAACTGCCCCGGACCAGCTGGGAACAGATACAAACACAAAAAAGCAAATTCACTTCCAAAATCCCGGAAAACACCATCGCCGGCCTGAAAGGGAGTGACATCACCTATATCCCTGGACAGGCCCAATTTGTTGATGCCACCACCCTGCGCATCGGCACAGCCGAGTACACCACCCGGTACGTTATTATCGCGGCCGGTGCCGTCCCCATGAACCTGCCCATCGAAGGGGCAGAGCATATGATCACCAGTGATGATTTTCTGGACCTGACATACCTGCCCCGGCGCGTCGCGTTTATCGGCGGCGGATTCATCTCTTTTGAATTTGCCCATTTTGCCGCACGTCTCGGCAGCGGGGATGTCCATATCCTTGAAGCTGCCGACAGACCCCTGGGTCCCTTTGACAAAGACATGGTGGCGCAGCTGGTCAATGCCTCAAAAAACGACGGCATTCATATCCATACCAGCGTTTCCATTTCAGGTGTGTCCAAAAAAGAGGCCGGGTATACCATTGATTTTGCATCAGGCCCGTCCCTTGAAGTGGACCTGGTGGTCAATGGCGCCGGACGGGTGCCCAATATGGAACCGCTTCAGCTGAAAAAAGCGGGTGTAACCGCATCCAAAAAAGGGATCCCTGTGGATTCGGCCATGAGAACCTCGGTGCCCGGTATTTTTGCAGTGGGCGACTGTGCCCGGACTGTAATGCTTGCCAGGGTAGCGGACATGGAAGCCCATGTAGCAGCCCGGGCCATCGGTGCCCTGGAAAAGGGTACGGAACTTCCAACCATGGACTATTCTGCCGTACCGGCGGTCCTTTTCACCTACCCCCAGCTGGCCATGGTTGGCAAGACAGAACAGATGCTGGAACAGGAAAACATAAAGTACTGGAAAAGCCATGACACCGGTCTTGGCTGGCCCACCTACCGCCGGATCGGCATGGCGCATGCCGCCTATAAAATTCTGGTGGACGAAAATGACTGTATTCTGGGTGCCCACTTTCTGGCAGATAATACCACCGGCATGGTCAATGTTTTCAAACAGGCCATGATTGACAAAACCCCCATTTCCAAAATTCGGGATGATCATATCATGGCCCCCTATCCATCCCGGGAGAGCGATATTCTCTATATGCTCAACCCACTCATTGACTGAACCGCTAAAAGATAAAAATTAAAAAAAGCAGAAGGAGCTGCCTGGCTCTTTCTGCTTTTTTTGTTTTCAGTAACACCATGCCCTGGCGGGCATAGCAAAGAATGAAAGCTGTTAGCTTTTAGCTCTTAGCTTTTAGCTGATGGCTGAGTACTGACGGCTTTCACACAATGATCTGTTATTGTTTTTTCATCGGCTCTCCGCAGCAGACCAATTCTCCGCCGCCTGCTTCCTTTACTTCCACAACATTGCCGCAAATTTCACATTTGTAAGTTTCTCCGACAGCTGGCATGATAAACCTCCTTTTTACATTTTAAAATTAATTTAATGATCATGTGCAGGGTAATACGTCAAAAGTGCTTCCACATCTTTTTTTAACTTTTCAACAATCTCCATGTCAACATTTTGTTTTGCCTTCATTGCACCAATAATGACAATATGGTGTTTTTCAAGGCGTTTCAGGTAGTCGTCCGCATCCGGTTTAACCCGCTGGGCCAGAAAATAATCACTGATAGTCGATATGATCCTCTGGGCATGCGTCTCCTTGTTCATTACCCAACGGACCCGCTGGTTCTGGCTCAAGGGGTCATTGCTGTTGCGCAATTCCTTTATGAGTTTAATTGATTTTTCAATGGTTCTCACATCTTCGAGCATGGACAGAACCCTTGCATTATCATCATATATGCCGCAGGGTAACTGACAATGTGCATAGGCTGACTGGGTAAGTACAAAAAGCCCTGCCGATAAAAGAAAAACCCATCTGGAAATTTTTCGGGAATAGTTTTTCATGGTCTGCTGTTCCTTTCTCCTTGAATTTTTTACATTATCGGAAACCTTCTTCTACGCTGACTCACTGGTTCCTGCCTGTCCTTCAAGTTTACACTGGTTGAAATCAATCTGGGCGTTACAATTTCTGCATGTGTGGGGACGGTCGAACTCATCTGAAAAAATTTCTTTTTTCTCTCCGCATTCCGGACATGCACATACAAATGATTTGAGATCTTTAAAGTTTTCAAAGCCTGGACAGTGTAGTGGTGTTGATGGCATTTTCAATCCTCCTTTTTTTATTGTTATAAGAAAACATTCCTGGTTTTTTGGAAACTCTGTACCAGAATGATTCTGATTTATTGTTTAAAATTAAACCGGTGAAACTGTTTTTTCAATGCGCAAATACATGTATTATAGCATATCTTAACCACTATAACGCCGCAGTAAAGAAAGATTATGATCAAAACAGTGTTCTTGGAAAAAATTTCACACCCGGTAACAACTGATCGGGGAAAAAACAAGACCCCTGCCAAGCCATGAAAAACACATTGTCAGAGGCCCGAAGTTGGATGGTGAAAATCCGGAAGATAGAATAGCACACCCTTTGTGGAAGCAGGCAATTTTGACCTGTGTCAAAGAAAGGTTATCCGGCATTGGGAATAAACAGGACCTTTCCCAGCAGTGTGAATTCTGCTATCAATTTCTGGGCCCTGGTCCCGGTGATCCAGTCTGCGAATTTCAGGGCGGTTTCATATTTCACATTGTCACAAAGGGCGG
>JAWOEP010000158.1:0-2908 GCA_046482705.1 Desulfotignum sp. | reverse complement strand
CCCTGCATTTGCCTGGTCCGGATTTTATCGACCGGGTACTGGTGCACACGGATCGTTCTTCCAGGGTTCTGCGGAATTTAAACACCGTGTTCAACCACGGCCGCCTCAGCGGCACCGGCCACCTGTCCATTTTGCCGGTGGATCAGGGCATCGAGCACTCGGGCGGCAGTGCCTTTGCACCGAATCCCATTTATTTCGATCCAGAGAATATCCTCAAACTGGCAATGGAGGGGGGCTGCAATGCTGTTGCATCAACACTTGGCGTGCTGGGAGCGGTTTCGCGCAAATATGCCCATAAAATTCCGTTTCTGGTTAAATTGAACCACAACGAGCTGCTCACCTATCCCAACAAATACGATCAGCGCATGTTTGCTTCGGCAGAACAGGCATTTGACCTGGGCGCGGCTGCCGTCGGTGCCACCATTTATTTCGGCGCAGAAGAATCCATGCGCCAGGTGGAAGAGGTGACCGAAGCCTTTGCCCGGGCCCACGAGCTTGGGATGTTCACTGTTTTGTGGTGTTATCTGCGCAACAGTGAGTTTAAAAAAGGCGGCAGAGACTACCACGCAGCTGCGGATTTGACCGGACAGGCCAATCACCTTGGTGTCACGATCCAGGCCGATCTGATCAAGCAAAAAATGGCAACCACCAATGGCGGGTTCAAGGACATCAACTTTGGCAAAACCCATGATCTGGTCTATGAAGCACTCACCAGTGACCATCCCATTGACCTGGCGCGCTATCAGGTGGCTAATTGTTACATGGGACGTATCGGCCTGATCAATTCCGGCGGATCAAGCGGAAAAAATGATCTGCAGCAGGCTGTGCGCACGGCAGTCATCAATAAACGCGCCGGCGGCACCGGTCTCATTTCCGGCCGCAAAGCATTCCAAAAACCGATGGAAGACGGCATAGCACTGCTGCACGCCATCCAGGACGTGTATCTGGATACAGATATCACTGTGGCCTGAATGTATCAAGGACAGGAAAATGGTTTTTATAAAATAAATCCGGTATGAGGCAGACCCTGGTTTCCTGTCTCCTACCAGTCAATGGGGAAATAATCCTTTAGAAATTTACCGCACCAGTGTTTCCCCGTGATGATCCCGTGGAAAAACGGGTCGCAGATTCTGGCTGCCCCGTCAACAATATCCAGCGGGGGCTGGAAATCATGCGTGTCCTGCTTTTGCTTTGCCAGGACCGCCGGATCCTCATCCGTTACCCACCCCGTATCCACGGCATTCATGTAAATGCCGTATCTCGCCAGGTCACTGGCTGCCGTATGGGTGAGCATGTTCAGGGATGCCTTGGCCATGTTGGTATGGGGATGACGGCTGCCCTTCTTAAATCTCAGGAACTTGCCCTCCATTGCCGAGACATTCACAATATGTTTCTGCCCTGTGTCGTCTTTTTTCATCAGCTCTGACAGGCGGTTGCACAGCACAAAGGGCGCCACTGAGTTGACCAGCTGGATCTCCAGCATTTCTGATGTCTGAATTTCCCCCAGTCGCAGCCGCCAGGAGTTGGTCTTCCGCAGATCCATCTGCTGGAGGTCTGCATCCAGTTTGCCTGCAGGGAACACTTCGGGCACATCAAGGGAATGGTCATAGGAGTAGGAAATCTGGGACAATTGTGCCGGCATGCGCAGCCCCACCCCCGGTGCTGATCCGTTCCAGGTCACGGACAGGGCCTTTTCCTTTCCGATTTTTTCCGACCGGCCGAACGCCAGTCGGGAGATGCATCTGCCATACTGCCCCAGAAGCATCCGGGCATTCTCAGGCAGCAGGTCTGTATCCCCGGTCTCCTTCCCCATGAGGTGGGCATAAAACCCAGGTGGCCGCCGGACGGTCTGGGCCGCATTATTGATCAGGATATCCAACCGCTGATACGTATCCTTGATATAATCACAGAACAGCTCCACACTCGGGGTATGCCTCAGATCCAGACCGTAAACCTGAAGCCGGTGCCCCCAGTCGGAAAAATCATTCTCTTTTGAAAACCGGAGGGCGGAATCCCTGGGAAACCGGGTCGTGGCAATCACCTTTGCCCCGGCCCTGAGCATCATCAGGGTGGCCTGGTATCCGATTTTAAGACGGGACCCTGTGATCAATGCCACCCGGCCCTTCAGGGATGCGGTCTGAAAACGTTTCTGATAGTTGAACTCCGCGCATTCCGGGCACATGCTATCGTAGAAGTGATGGACCTGTTTAAACTCTGCTTTGCATACATAGCAGTTCCGGGGGGATGCCAGGGTCTGCCCGGTCTCTTCCGTCACCGAGACAGGACCTGAAATCTTCAGCGGCGCGGTAAACACCGTGGCTTCCCTGGCCCTCCGGATACCGGTGGCAGCCCGCAACCGCTTTTCCTTTTCAACAATCGCCCGGAGCTTAAGCTGTTTTTTGTCTTTTTTCCGCTTTCGTATCTCTTCCGAACCTGGCCGGGCAATTCTCCCTGCCGCAGAAAGCAGGGCAGCCCGGTCATTCTCTGATAATTTTGCCAGAAGTTCCGACCGCCCAACAATTTGCTCCAGCACTGGTATGCATTGCCTTATGGCCGTCAGCGTGTCCTGATCCTCATCAATTTCCATGGATTCCACTAAATGTCTGTCCTGTTTATCAATAGTCATTATCTGCCACCAGGGTTGTCAAATACACCCCCCACCCTGATGTAAAAAAAAATGAAATTATTATGTATTTTTGCAGGTTTGTCAAATGGGGCCGGGCATAAAGCAGGGGCTCAGGACCTCTGAGAAATAGTGGTTCCACATCAACCTGGAACCTAAACTTTCTCAAAATTTCTTGCAAAATTGCGGTTTCTAATGCATGTTGATATGTATTATTACTACCTATATTGAGAGAAGAGAAATGCGAACAACGTTGACTAGTGAAGACACTTTTTTTGAGAGGGC
>JAWOEP010000049.1:0-3498 GCA_046482705.1 Desulfotignum sp. | reverse complement strand
GAAACTCGCAGAGGTGCCCGCGGACGAAGAGCAGACAGAGACTCAAAGAGGATTTCATGGATAAGGAACTTGTGATTGCGCCAGAAAGATTCTGACAAAGGGGTTTTGTTTTTGTCGCCCGCAGGCATGAAAAAGGAAATTCCCCACCCCGCACTCAGAATCTTGAGAATGCCCAGTTCATATTCGATGGTGGTCAGGTTCAGGCCGGCATCTTCGGGCAAAGCTGCCAGCATCTCTTTGAGATCCGGCCTGTCAATGGCAAATGGGGCCAGGTTCTGGGCGGTTTCCTGTATACTGAGGTGCTGCTGCTCTGGTTTGGTCATAAACACTCCCTTTGGGGTATACAAAATATATGAATTGTGTAATATAATACACCATTAAACAGCAAATATCCAGAATACAAAGAGGTAAATATTGGCACAGATAAAAATAGCGCTGAAACTGTTTGTGACCCTGGCTGAATTTGCCCCGGAAAATGCCGACAATTTTCCTGTACAGGAGGGCACCACCGTGGAAATGCTTATCAGGGCGCTGAACATTCCCGCAGATACTGTGAAACTGATTTTTGTCAATGGCAGAAAACAGGATACAACCTATGTGCTCAAACCCGGAGACCGCCTGGGACTGTTTCCCCCGGTGGGAGGAGGATGATGTCCATGTCCATGGGACCAGAACGGTATGCACGCAATTTTGATACCCTGACCCGGACAGAACAGGAGCAACTGGCATCTGCAAGGGTGTCGGTGCTGGGTCTGGGGGGCCTGGGGGGCGGGGTGTGTGAAATGCTGGCAAGAATCGGGGTGGGCCATATGACCCTGATTGACGGTGATGTATTTGATGCCAGCAACCTGAACCGGCAGCTCTTGTGCACAGAAGCGCTTGTGGGTACACCCAAGGCTGAAGCTGCCAAAGATCGGATTTGTGCTGTAAATTCCCTGGTGCAGGTTACCCCTGTGGCTGCATATGCGGATAAGACCAATCTTTTTGACATGATCACAGGATCCGACCTGGTGGTGGACTGTCTGGATTCCATCCATGTCAGGTTCATGCTCCAGGATGCGGCAAAAAAAGCACAGATCCCTGTGGTGGCAGGCGCCATCGCCGGTGTGTCCGGGCAGGTGACGGTTTTTTTTCCCGAAGACAAAGGATATGAACTGATTTATGGAAAAAGGGATCACCTGCCTGCCGCAGGCATTGAATCGCGCACCGGCAACATTTCCTATTGTGCCCTGATGGTGGCTGCTGTCCAGGCCTCGGAATGCATCAAAGTGCTGCTGAACAGGGGAGATATCCTGCGGAACAAACTGCTGATAATGGAATTGTGGTCCAACTCTTTTGAGATCATGGATCTTGCATAACCAGATCCTGTATAATACCAAACCAACCATAATTAAGGATGGTCAGGCATGTACGCAAAAGCAGCTGATATTATAGCAAACGCCAGGCGGTGTGTGGCATTTACCGGTGCCGGCATTTCCGTTGAAAGCGGGATCCCGCCTTTCAGGGGGGAAAACGGCCTGTGGAACCGGTATGATCCCACCACCTTTGATATCCGGTATTTCCATCAGCACACCCGGGAGTCCTGGACAGCCATCAGGGAAATTTTTTATGACCTGTTCGGCAAGGTGCGGCCCAATGGGGCCCATTATGCCCTGGCGGAACTGGAAACTACAGGGATGGTAAAAAGTGTCATCACCCAGAATGTGGACAACCTGCATTATGATGCCGGCAGCCGGGTGGTGCATGAATTTCACGGTTCTTTGAAAAAACTGGTCTGCCTGTCCTGTCACAGCCGATGCGCTATTTCAGATATCGACCTGGCACTTCTGCCCCCCAGATGCAGCCTTTGCCAAGGTGTTCTCAAACCGGACGTAATTTTTTTCGGGGAACCCATTCCTGAACCCGCCAGGACACAATCCTTTGCAGAAACCCGTCAGGCAGACTGTTTTCTTCTCATCGGCACCACCGGCACGGTGGCACCGGCCAACCTGATTCCCGGTGCTGCAAAATCCAATGGAGCCGTCATCATTGAGATCAATCCCACGCCGTCAGAATATACAGCACAGGTGACAGATATTTTTCTTAAAGCCCGGGCCTCTGAAGCCATGGAAGGCCTGGTGAAAGAAATAGACCGCCGGCAACAATAACCAAAAATTATGTAACAACCATGGCCTGAGAGACCAAAACAAATGAAGAAAGCAAAAACAGCCCTCGGTATAAACTTAACACTTTCATATGATCAAGGAGGATGCAATGTCTGAAGATTGTCTTTTTTGCAGGATTGCGAACAAAGAAGTTGAAACCGAGTTTTTATATGAAGACGACACCTATGTGGTATTCAAGGATATCAATCCGGCTGCACCGGTTCATCTGCTGCTGGTTCCCCGGTGCCATATCCGGAGTATCAACGACCTTGCGCCTGCCCATGAATCACTGGTAGGGGGACTTTTTTCCCTTGCTGCAAAAATGGCAAAAGAACAGGGGGTGGACAAATCCGGATACAAGCTTTTGTTCAATGTTGAAAAAGGCGGGGGTCAGATGGTGTTTCATCTGCATCTGCACCTGATCGGGGGATGGCAGCGTTGAATACACGAGGGAGAAAAATATGCTGAAAAATCTAAGTCTTGCTAAAAAAATTGCCGGTGGCTTTGTTATTATTCTGGTATTGCTGGTGGTGCTGGCAATTGCCGGCCGCATGGGATTGACACGGGTTGTGGAAAAGGTGGACCGGGCTGGTGAATTTCAGGTTCTGGTGACCCGGATACTGGATGCCCGGCAGAATGAAAAGCAGTTCATTCTCACCAGTGATGCCAAAAGTGCGGATGTGGTGAAAAAAGACATTCTGGCAGTAAAAACCGGGGCCGGCCGGATTGTTGATGCTGATCTCAACCGGAGCATCCAGGACCAGGCAGGAAAAATTCTTGACCAGACCGGGACCTATGAAAAGGCATTTGATACCTATGTCTCCCTGGACCAGGAAAAAGAAACCTTGATGGGCGATATGAATACCAAGGCAGGCAATGCCCTGGAAATCACCAGCAGGATAAGAGATGAGCAAAAGGCGGAATATGATGATCTCATGGCCCAAAGTGAGACCATGACCGGCCGGATGCGGGCCCGGGTGAGATATGCCGACCAGATCCAGGAAGATCTGCTCCAGGCCAAAGGATATTACATGGTGATATCCGGATCAGACCAGGAAAATATTTCCATGATCTCCCAGTGGAAAGGGCATATGGACAATATCCAGCGCTCCCTGACAGAGTCTGCACCCTTGATGACAGAAGATATTGCACAGCAGCGCCATGAAAAAGTGCAAACAGCCCATGCCGGGGCAATATCTGCGGCAGAGACATTTTTTGCCCAAAATACTTTTGAAAACAACCAGGCACTCATCCAGGCCATTGATGACCTGCGCCGGACAGCAAAGATGTTTCAACAGGAAATGCAGGAGCTGCTGGAATTTTATGTTGAAGATGTCCAGATTTTTTCCAGCCT
>JAWOEP010000045.1:0-5108 GCA_046482705.1 Desulfotignum sp. | reverse complement strand
CGGTTCATTGCGCCCGATGACCAGGGCATTTTTCTGGCGCGGTTCACCGCTTTTTATAAAAATCCGGCAGACAAAACCATGGAAATCAGACTCATCAAAGGCAGCAATTCTATTTTTTATGCCAGGCTTGCGGCACGGTCTATTCCTTTGGAAACATATCCGGGAAAACCGGATATTGACCAGTTCTGCCTTATTGTCACCGATATCACTGAAACCAAGAGAGCGGAAAAAGAACTAAAAAAATATGCCTATATGCTCAACGAGCGGAACAAAGAACTGCAATGTCTATTCAGAATATCAGGATTGATAAATGATCCGGCCAATTCAATGGACGATATCATTGGCGGCAGCATAACCCTGCTGGCCAATGCCATGCAATACCCTGAAAATGCATGTGGGCGTATAAAATATAAAACCCGGGAATACACAACCCAAAATTTTATAAAAACGAAATGGAAACAGTCCCGGGATATTGTTGTAAATGATGAAGCCATTGGCTGTGTGGAAATTTATTATCTGAAGAAAATGTCCGTCATACAAAATTCTCCTTTTCTTGAGGAAGAAGAGGCATTGATCAATTCTGTCGCCATGAGACTGGGACAAACCATTGCGCGCCAACAGGCGGAGGCCAGAATCCTTCACCTGGAAAAGGCGGAAAGCCTGGGCCGCTTGGCCGGGGCAGTGGCCCATCACTATAACAATCTGCTCACGGTTGTCATGGGAAATCTGGACATGGCACTGATAGATCTGCCGGAGGATTGTGAATCTGCAGAAAGTCTGACCCATGCCATGGAAGCGGCACGCCGTGCCTCAAAGCTGGGCAGTATGATGCTGGCTTACCTGGGTCAGACTAATGCCCCCCGGGAGCTGCTGGACCTGTCCCGGACATGCAATGGATTTCTGTCGGCCCTTCGATCGGATATGCCCTCACACATCACCCTGGAAGCTGATCTGCAGGAAACCGGACCCGCAGTCACAGCCAATGCCCGGCAGATACAACAGATCCTGGAGTTTCTTGTCACCAATGCCTGGGAGGCCATGGGTGATAAGACAGGTTCTGTTTATCTGGGTATACGCAGGGTTTGTTCCACAGAAATTGCCACAGCCCATCGGTATCCAATGGATTTTCAGCCGGACAAAACAGACTATGCCTGCATAGAAGTAACTGATACCGGTCCGGGTATCCCGGAAAATGATATTGACAAGATTTTTGAGCCTTTTTATTCCACCAAATTCACCGGGCGCGGGCTGGGGCTGCCGGTTGCATTAGGGGCCGTGAAAACCCACAGCGGCTGTATGACCGTGGCAAGCAGACCCGGCAGGGGGACCAGGATCATGGTTTTTTTGCCGGTGACAGACAAGACAGATCAGGCCCTGCCTGATAAAAGGGAAACTGATGAAATGTGAAAGGGAAAATACACATGATCGGTAACCATACGCATACACCATCTGAAAATCAGAAGCAGGCGTTTGAAACAGAGGAGGCTCTGCGCAAAAGCGAAGAGCAATTCAGAAGCATATTTCAAAATCATGCTGCGGTAAAGCTGCTCATTGACCCGGACACGGGAGATATTGTCCAGGCCAATACCGCGGCAGGAAAATTTTACGGCTGGCCCCCTGAAGACCTCACGAAAAAGCGGATCCAGGATATCAATACGCTTGCACCGGAACAAATACATGCCCATATGGACAAGGCCAGATCACTTCACCGGACATACTTTGAATTCCGCCACCGCCTGGCAGATGGATCTGTCCGGGATGTCGAAGTATACAGCAGCAAGGTTGAGGTGGGCGGCAAGGAGCTGCTGCATTCCATTGTTCATGATGTCACCAGCCGCAGGCAGGCAGAGGAACAGCTGAAAAAAAGCCATGATCTGTTATCCAGGCTGGCCCGTCTGGTGCCGGGGGTCATTTACCAGTACCGCCTGTATCCGGACGGACGTTCCGCATTCCCTTATGCCAGCCCCGGTATGAAAGATATCTATGAAGTAACACCGGAACAGGTAAAAGAGGATGCAACCCCGGTTTACGGGCGACTGCATCCTGATGATTACGACCATGTCCTAGATACCATCCAAAAATCAGCCGATACCCTGGAAACCTTTTACTGCGAATTCCGGGTCGTACTCCCCCGGCAGGGCCTGCGGTGGCGGTGGTCCCAGGCCCACCCGGAAAGAATGCCGGACGGCTCCACCCTCTGGCACGGCATCATCTCCGACATCACCAAAAGAAAACAGGCGGAAGAACGCCTGCAGCAGGCCCAGAAAATGGAGGCCATCGGCACCCTGGCCGGGGGAATCGCCCATGATTTCAACAATATTCTTTTCCCTATTATCGGGCATGCAGATATGCTGCTGGATGATATCCCCAAAGACAGCCCTTTCAGAAAAAGCCTGGAACAGATTCATACCGGTGCAATACGGGCAAGGGAACTGGTGCGCCAGATACTTGCCTTTTCCAGACAGGAAAAAAATGAACTGGCCAGAATGAAAATCCAGCCCATTGTCAAGGAAGTGTTAAAGCTTATCCGCTCCACCATTCCCACCACCATTGCCATCAACCAGCGGCTGCATGCCGGTTGCGGCCCTGTGAAAGCCGATCCGGTGCAGATCCATCAGATCGTCATGAATCTGGCCACCAATGCCTATCATGCCATGGCGGAAAAAGGGGGGACACTGACTGTCACCCTCAAAGAGATCCAGGTGAACCCTTCTGATCCGGTTTCCTCTGATTTCCATCCCGGGCCATATGCCCGCCTGTCGGTGACAGATACTGGAACAGGCATGGACAAAGAAACAGCGGAGAAAATTTTTGATCCTTTCTTTACCACAAAAAAAAAGGGAAAGGGCACGGGCATGGGACTGTCCGTGGTTCACGGCATTGTAAAAGACATGAACGGCACAATGGAAGTCCAGACCGAGCCGGGCAAAGGAACGGCATTTCACGTATTTCTGCCGGTGACGGGCAATGGTGCAGCAGAAAATGAACCCCTGATAAAAGAACCACTGGTGGGAGGATCAGAACGTATTCTTCTGGTGGATGATGAAAAACCGGTGATTGCCATAGAGAAACAGCTGCTGTCCCGTCTGGGGTATCGGGTAACCGGCTGCATTGACAGTACCGAAGCCCTGGAGATGTTCGCAGCAGATCCGGACCGGTTTGACATGGTGATCACGGACATTGCCATGCCGAAAATGTCCGGGGACAAACTGGCTGGCGAACTGCTTAAAATACGGCCTGATATTCCCATATTGCTCTGTACGGGTTTCAGTGAAATAATGACCCATAAAAAAATGGCCTCCATCGGGGTGAAGGGCCTGATAATGAAGCCTTTTGTGATAAATGACCTGGACAGAAAACTACGGGAAATATTTGGATAAACAACATGTTTATGATACGGAATGCATGATGAAGACTGTTCACAAAGATATTGCCCGTTTGTCAAAGGTACTGATTATTGACGACGATGAGCAGATATGCGATATCCTTGCCACAGCGTTCGGACGTATGGGACATACAGCATCCTTTGCAGTGACATTACAACAGGGCCTGGAAAAAATTGTGACCGATACCATTGATGTGGTGTTCCTGGATGTGAACCTGCCGGACGGCAACGGCCTGGCAGCCATCAAAACCATACAACAGATGCCGGCTGCACCTGAAATCATCATCATCACCGGCAATGAAGACGCTGATGGAGCGGAACTTGCCATGCGGTCCAACGCATGGGATTATATTTCCAAAAGCGGATCTTATAAAGAATGTAACTTTGCCCTGAACCGGGCACTGGCATTTCGCAGACAAAAACGTGTCCCGGACAAAAAAATTTCCATAAAAAGAGAAGGGATTGTCGGAGAAAGCCGCCCTGTTCTGGACTGCCTGGATAAAGTGGCAAAGGCGGCAAAACACCATATGCCCGTATTGGTCACCGGCGAAACCGGTACCGGCAAGGAACTGTTCTCCCGGGCCATTCATGCCAACAGCAGCAGATCCCATGCCGCTTTTGTGGTGGTGGACTGTGCGGCCCTGCCCGGCCATCTGGTGGAAAGCACATTGTTCGGTCATGCAAAAGGGGCATTTACCGGAGCAGATACCAGCCAGACAGGGCTCATGAAAATGGCGGACAAAGGCACCCTGTTTCTGGATGAAGTAGGAGAACTGCCCCTTTGTGTGCAAAAAAATTTTCTGCGGGCCATTCAGGAAAAACAGTTCCGGCCCGTCGGGGCTGCCCATGAAATCAAAAGTGACTTCCGGCTGATCTGCGCCACCCACCGCAATTTACCGGATATGGTAAAAAACAACAGTTTCAGAGAAGATCTATATTTCAGACTCTTTTCCATGCATATCCATCTGCCGCCCTTAAAGGCCCGGAAAAGTGATGTACCTGCACTGGTTCAGGCCCATCTGTCCCGTAAATATGACATATCAAAAGGAAAAGGGGTCACCGTATCCGAGGACTTTCTGGAGGAGCTGCAAACCTATGCCTGGCCGGGAAATGTCAGAGAACTGATCAACACACTGGATCTGGTCTGCAGCGATGCCGGAACCGGTGACACCCTTTTTGCCCACCATCTTCCCCCACATATACGGGCATTTCATATCCGCAGCAAATTCTCCGCTCCTCTGTCTGCTGCAGCAGATCCTGCAACAGTGAACAATCCTTTACAATTCAAAGATTATATGGAAAAAATGAAGCTTGCCTATCTTCAGGAACTGGTTTCAGCCACCAGAGGGGATATTGCTGAATGCTGCAACCGTTCCGGTCTTTCACGCAGCCAGATGTATCGGCTGATACAGCAGTATAATCTCAACACCGGCTGATATTTGAACCATATCTTCACCCGGCATGTTCCTTTTCGAGAATAAATTTTCCCAGCTTCTGGTCATTTTCCAGAATATGGCTTAAAATCCAGTCCTCCATGCGGACAATCAGGTCATCCACTGCTTTGGCAGAATATTCCCGGTGCTCCTTTCGAAACGCCTTCAACTCTTTTATAAAGGCCTGGTGTTCCCGGGTATGCACATCTGTGTCCGGATAGTTGTATTTTGCCATGTATGCTTCTTCCAGTGAAAAATGGTGGTTCACATACATGGCCAGAAACCCTGTG
>JAWOEP010000023.1:0-4226 GCA_046482705.1 Desulfotignum sp. | reverse complement strand
TCTTATCTGGGGCGTGACATACCGGCCAAACACCTCCCGGAGCAACTCTTTTTCCTGCAACTCCCGGATCATCTGATTGGCTGCATCCCCGAGTATGCCGATTTCGTCATTGGACACCACCTTGACCCTGACATTGTAATTGCCCTTTTTAACCTGCTCAACGGCTGTTAATATTCTTCCCAGAGGGTCTGAAATGGACCGGGCGAAAAGCGTGTTTCCAAATCCAGCGGCCAGGAAAAAAAGAACAAAGACCACCACAGAAAAAATCAGAACCCCCAGTCCGTAAGATTTGGCGGAAACTGTATCATTTTCCACCTGCCAGTACAGAATAAACAGGGTCATGACTATGTTGGCTAAAGGGATCAGGCTTCCCACCCTGAAAAAAGCCTGGATTCTGCGGGAGATGGACAACTGCTTTGTGCCATCTGCCAAAGACAGTTCTCCGTCCGGGAAAAAAAAAGGAATCAGGTGTTTTCTGGCATGGGCTTCCATGTTGAAAAATACAATGGCAGCAGAAATAACTCCCACCATGGCAGACCGCAGGGAAAAAACAAGGGCCGTGCCAAAATCCATCCTGTCGGTAACAACTGCGGCAAAAAAGACAAACAGAGGGATACATGTCCACAACAAAATAAATACAGGCACCATAAAAAAGGGCAGATTCAGCAGCCGTTTCCGGGCGGTATCATTAAGTTCCGGCGCAATGGGTTTCTGCTGTCTCACCTGCTTGATGCAGGCGGACACGGGCAGTAAAAATCTGTGGAGAATGAGCAGAAACGGGGCACAGGAAAGGGCTGCCATGCTGCAAAGAATGAACAGCCGGGTTACAATAATGCTTATCCAGGAAATATCCCCCCTTTCACCCAGTTGTCTGAACCGGTCAATAACAAATTCCAGCGGGGTTGCCAGATTGAGCAGAAAAATGACCAGGATCCCAAAGATGACAGCCCTGATACCAATGACATAAAAATGTTTGACAGATAAATGCTGCAGGTCAGTATCAGCAGGATTCATGGCAATGGTGTCAGCTTCTTCTGGATTTACCGGCGGGTTGCTCAAATTGCTCATAAGCGGGCTTAACGGCCTTATTTATTCTTGTGTCTAATTATCTATACCTAAATATTGTGAAAAATCATGCATTAGCTACCCAACATTATCCTTTTTTGTATTGTATTGGAATCCTAAATCAAATGACACTTGAAATTTTCAGCCATGGGATGATGCTTGAGCAGGAAAATCGGTAACGACGTATAGCCAGCGGGAACCAAGCGCAGCTGAACTCTCTTCAGTATGCACGGCATTTTCAGTCATCGATTGCTTTTCCCTGGCTTGGAATGACTTCCGTGACCGAGGCTTCCCTTGTGAACATATCCTTGTGGTTCCACCACACGACCAGGATGGCAGCAATAATCAGCATGTATGTATCGTAGGGCTGCGCATCAGGAAAAACCGGACTCATGAGCGAGAAATGGAAGAATGCAGACAGCAGGATGCTGCCTTGCGACCTGTTGAACAGTGCGGTTGCAATGACACTGATTGCCAGACATCCGGCAAAAAATGCCGTGAACACTCAACACATCATCATCACTGTCGATAATTCCTGTGTCCGTATTAATCTGGAATGCAATCGTCACCTCATGTTCGGGATAATGCCGCAGGCTTGATACGTATCCCGGTATCCACCCTGCATGTCCGTAAACAGGGCCGATATGTGTGAGCAGTTGGCGCAATGTGATCGATTCATGGTTCGGCAGCCGCTGGAACCAGTCGAAGGTACCGATCCACCGGGAGACGGGTTCATCCAGATCCAGGCGACCCTCTAAGCCAGTGCGATGCATGAGGCGGCCACAAAGCTTTTGCCGATGTTTGCGGAAAGCATGCGGGTATTGTCTGTCATCGGCACGTTTGCCTCGACATCGGCCAGTCCGGAGGCGGCAGTGCCGACAGTCCCGTCTTCCAGGACATAGGCGGCTGTCATACCGGGAAATCCGAACTCTATCCGCACACGGTCGGTCTCAGTCTGAAACCGTGAGGCGTGATCCGCAGGGGGATGGTGGACGGCACAGGCTGCGAGCATGGCGGCGCATAAAATCGAAATGGCTGCTCTCATTTGAAAATCACCTCTGTCACGTCCGCCACAAAAAACGGAAAATATTGATCCATGCCAAAGTGGTTCCCCGCTTCTACGTGCGTGGGCAGGCGGAATCCGTCGAATGACTGAAATTCGGAGAGATACCCTCCGAACGGCTGCAGCCGGTGCTGCTTCTCAGGATTGGCATCGCTCCACCGGTCAAAGCAGACCCGGATCGGCTGACCATCCGGTGCCATTCCAAACCGCCCTGACATGCTGATTTTGGCCACCCGGTAAAGCGGTGTACCCGGCTTGATTGTGTAGAGGAAATACCGTCGGGCTGGTTCCGGCAGATCTGAGGTCATCGCCGGATCGAAATATGCTGGCTGCACTGGCTGCATAGACATAAGCCGATGCATGACGGCACGATCAGCCAGGTGATCAAGAAACCGCCAGGCAGAAAGTGCAAGCCCGACAAAAACAATTATCAACAGAAAAGTTGTCAGCATCATCCAGGTTCTTTATGAATTATTGCAAATTATGCCAGGGATTTGAAGGTTAATTCAGAAATTTCAAATTTATCCAACATGGTTATTTTACGGTTTTCTTCATTTTTGGATAAATAGCAGTTTTTGGATAGAAAATGTATCCATTATTTTTCTGGGCCGTGAATAATTATGCAGTGGATAATTACTTAAGCTGGAAAATTGGCAACTGAGAGCTAACCAGCGGCGGCTTGAAATCGGGCCTTCCAGAAAAATGAAGAAAGTATAAATAGCAAAGGTCGGTCAAAACACCACTGAATTAGTCATCTGATAAATATGAATGTTATCTGACCACATAAAAATATTTTGAATTTCATGGTTCACAATCTTGGGGGTTCGCAAAATTCAAACTTATTTGCAACCATCATCCCTGAACAAATGGACCATACCAGGTTTTGAATAATATTGGTATCCTTTAGGAAATTCAAGCCTGAATCTTTTTGTTTTGGATTATTATTGTTGAAACAACGAAAACCACTAAATTATTTTGCATGTTTGAGGACCTGTTGAAAACAGGCAAATGGGGCTATACACTTAGCTCCTATGCCCCCAAAATATAGGGTTGATGACTATGATAAAGAGATGCCCAAATATTCATCCGGCGGTATTGGTGGCAATGATACCTCAGTCGCTTTCGGAGGCCGGCAGCACGGCATTCCCTCCGAATACCTGCACGCAGTAAAATTGGGTCATTCTCTCATGGTCTCCCTTTGCACAGGCAGCGCCCAGAGATCCGGCTTTTTCGGAAAGGATGTTTCGCCGGTGCCCCTTTGAATTCATCCATCGTTCAACAAGTGTTTGCGCAAACGTTCGATAGGTGTGGTTCTGAATTGGAGGGCTTTCCCGGGTTTCCCGGTACCGGGCCTCACCGTTTTTTTCACTGATGTACACTTTTGTGCCCGGTTCATATTGAATGCCGAAATGGGTGGCAACATTTTCAGAAACATAAACGGGTTCAAGACCGGTGAGCTGGACCCGATCAAGAGGGCTGCGCCGCTTAGGTGTGTCCGGGTTCATGTGAGACAGATATTGGCCTTTTGCCATATTGCGTGCATGCATGCGTGACGCTTCTTCCAGACCGGGCACATGCATGAGGGACGGCAATTTGTTTTTTTCCCGCCGCCGGTTGGTTTCGTGGAATACAGCAGCAGAAAGCAGCGGTTGGTCGATATTTGAAAACTCGATCGACTGCTGTACACGTTCCATTCGAAAAAACTGGTCAGACGTCATGGAATAGAGATCCTGCTCCTGTCCCGCTGACTCGACAGGAAATCCAGTCACAACGCCAGTGACCAGACCCATCGCCAACAACAATTCAACCCATACTTTATTCATAAAATCAGCCATTTATTTCTCCTTTGAATCCGGTATCTTTCTGGCCGGCAGTGCGCATATGTTTGTGGAATCCTTTTTATCGACGTATCATTTCCAACATCACCGGTGAAACCCGCAACGACAATAGCTTATCGAATCGATCGACATGGACTTCAATCCCTGATAGGCAGTCGCCAAGGTCAAAAGTCGGGTTACCAAATCATACCGGAAATAAAAACAGAAATTTTTCAGCGTTCGCTGTCAGGTTTTGCTAACATTTGCATATCTTGTAACAA
>JAWOEP010000451.1:0-3222 GCA_046482705.1 Desulfotignum sp. | reverse complement strand
TCCGCTGGTTGAAAACCATGCCGGCATTTTTTACCAGGCCCCCTCCGACGCTGACGGTCCGTTCACAGGACACCACCAGGGGCTCCCCGTAGAAGCGCATGCTGCTATAGCAAATATTCAGATTCCATGACAGGGCAACGATAGGAAAAAACAGCCCATGGAAGGAAAAACTTGAAAAAAAATAAATTACCGGTATCTGGTATTCCAGCTCCGGGGATGGAGACAAAAAACCGGTGTGACTATTTGAGCAGCTGATGGTTTCCCTGAAACAGGGCCGGATGTTCAGGCCTGTTCCAGGACAGGAATTTCTGTTGCCGCGCCGGCATCTTCCAGCGCGTTTTCCATGGTGGCTGTTTTTTCCAGGGCCAGGGCATCCAGGTGCTGTTCCACATAGGCCCGCAGATTTCGTTCCGGATCCAGGGATTCAGAATAATAATTGAGCACCCACCACAGTTCGTTGAGTTTGTATTTGTTGTCCTGCCACCAGGAAACTGATTCTTTTATGGCATCGGCTGTTTCCAGCTCAGAATTTATTTTCACATAAAAATCGTAACACATGCTGCGGGTTACGGGTTTCAGGCCAAGTAAGTTAATGGTACTTCGGTTAATCACGCAGGCCTCCTTTAAACCATAAAGCATCATGCAATGGATAGGGTTTTCATTGTTTACATGAAACAAAATATATTGTAAACCCCAAAGTCCCAATTTTTTTTGGTTGCATCTTTGCTTATGGATACGGTATCTTAGACCGATTTAACCGGATGCATAACAAAGGAACAACAGATACTGTGACAGATAAACATTGCGTAACCCTGGTCATCGGCGGATGCAGAAGTGGAAAGAGCCGGTACGCACTGGATGCGGCCAATGCAGTTCCCGGCAGTAAGAAGATTTTTCTGGCCACATCCGTGCCTGAGGACCGGGAAATGGAAAAACGGGTGCATGCCCACCAGGAACAGCGGGGAGATGACTGGCAGACCATTGAGGAGCCGGTGAATATCCATGAAAAAATAGCTGCCCGGGCCCAGACGGCAGATGTGATCCTGGTGGACTGCCTGACCCTGTGGACTGCAAATATGCTGGCATTGGAAATGGATGAAGCAGCTGTTCAGCAATGGTTGGAACAGACTGTCCTGGCCATTTCCAGAGCCTGCTGTCCGGTATTTCTGGTGACCAATGAAGTGGGATACGGGATTGTGCCGGAAAACAGTCTGGCAAGACGGTTCCGGGACATGGCCGGACTGGTGAACCAGCATATGGCAAAAACTGCAGACCGGGTGGTGCTCACCGTGGCCGGGATTGCCGTTACTATCAAACCAAAGGATGGCATATGAAATACCGGCATCTGTTCGGCCCGGTGCTGTCACGGCGTTTGGGAATCTCTTTGGGGGTGGATCTGGTAACCCACAAGATCTGCAGCCTGAACTGTGTTTATTGTGAATGCGGAAATACTACCCTTCTGACAAAAATGCGCAAAGAATATGTTTCCTGTGACACCGTTTGCCGGGAGCTGGATTATTACTGGGCACATAATGAAGACCCGGATTATATTACTTTTTCCGGATCAGGTGAGCCCACCCTGAACCCGGCCCTGGGACAGGTGATAGCCCATATCAAAAAAAACAAGCCGGACATCAGGGTGGCTGTGCTCACCAATGCCACCCTGATGTCCGATCCCGGGGTCCGGGCCGACCTGGCCTTCGCCGATATTGTGGTGCCGTCTCTGGATGCGGTATCCCCAAAGGTATTCACCCGCATCAACCGGCCCTGTCCCGGTATCCGGCCGGCTGATATGGTGGATGGTATTGCCGGGTTTACCACATATTTTACCGGCGAGGTCTGGCTGGAAATATTCATTCTGCCGGGGATGAATGATACCAGAGAAGAACTGCAACTGCTCAAGGCAGCCATCAGAAAGATACAGCCCCATAGGGTGCAGCTCAATACCCTTGACCGGCCGGGTACGGATTCCTCCCTCAGGCCGGCATCCCCTGAGGAGTTGGACCGGGTGATCCGTATTCTGGATGAAAAAAATGTGGAGATCATTGCCCGGGCAGGCACCAGGACCAAAGGCATTAAGGCTGCAGATCCTGCTTCTGCGGTGCTGGAAACCATACACCGCAGGCCCTGCACCAGACAGGATCTGACCGCCACCCTGGGACTGCCGGCAGAAGAGATCGATCTGCTGCTGGCCGAACTTCTGGCAGCAGGGCATATTACCTCCAGAACCCAGGCCAGGGGGGTGTTTTTTTCCACCAGGAAAGAAGATACATGACCCTGCCCAAAACAAACGGATTTCTTAACGATCTGCAGTCCTGTCTTTTGTTTTTGACGATTTTACCGGCCGGCCGGCATGTCACCTATTCCCCCATGGGCATGATCCGTTTTTTCCCGGTGGCAGGCCTTATCCTGGGAAGCCTGGTTGTGCTTACAGATCTTGCAGCTTCCCGGCTGTGGCCTTTGCCTGTGGCGGCTCTCGCAGATGTGCTCTGCCTGGTTATTCTCACCGGAGCATTTCATCTGGACGGCCTGGGGGATACGGCAGACGGCATTTTCAGCCACAGGTCCCGGCAGCGGGCCCTGGAGATCATGAAAGACAGCCGTACCGGCATGATGGGACTTGTGGCAGTGGTCTGTGTTCTGGCCATGAAGGTGGCCGGGATATATGCGGTAAAAATGGCTTTCGGCACTGGTCAGGCCCTGCTGGTTCTGCTGCTGGTGCCTGCCTATGCCAGGGCATCCATGATATTCGGCATCCGGTTTCTAAAATATGGCCGTACCGGCACCGGCACCGGCCTGGACCTGTTTGCATCTGCCCTGGGACCAAAAGATTTTGTCTATTGCCTGATCCCCCTGTTTTTATCTGTATTTTTGGGGTATAACGGCCTGGTTCTGAACCTGTTATTCGGAATCAGCTGTCTGGGTATTTTATGGTTTTATAAAAAAAAAATGAACTGTGTCACAGGGGATATGCTCGGGGCCATGACAGAACTGCTGGAAGCTGTTTTTTTTCTGGGCTGCGGCGCCGCTTTTCTGTGAAAAGGATCGTATCATGATTATCGGCCATGGCGGCAACACAGCAGGACTGGCAAAAGAACTGGGGTGTTCTGCAGATGACATCATCGACATGAGCGCCAACCTCAACCCCCTGGGGCCCCCGGAACGGATCAAAACCGTTATACTGGAAAACCTGTCAGCCATCCATGCGCTTCCTGAGCCGGA
>JAWOEP010000289.1:0-7764 GCA_046482705.1 Desulfotignum sp. | reverse complement strand
GTCGGCGGCCTGGCACTGGATCGCGGGCACAAGGGCAGGGTAGCCGTCTTCGCCCACCCAGGAGATAAACCGGAGCGCGCCGGCCATATTGAACATCTTTTCGGACATAGGGTTGAGAATGGTTTTGCTGCTTGCGGCTGCGGCGGCTGATTTTGCCAGTTTGGTGGCAAGGGTCGCCCGGATGATGGCGGCAAGCGGAAGGCGCTCTTGGCTGCCAAGGGTTTTGAGATCGAAATAATATACGGTGTTGATGCCGAAATAGGCATTGTAGCGAAACATCGGCTTTTCGTTGAACATCCGGTATTCCGGGCCTTCCGTCCGGAGGTGGGTGTAGTCTGCAGTTCCACGCCACATGGATCGATCAAGGGTCATGAGCAAAAAAGCGGTTTTTGGATTTCGCCGGATATTTTTCTTGGATCTCCCTTTTGCAAACTGGCCAAAGACCAAGTGGTTTTTGTCGAGGGGCTGAAGCGAGGTGATCAGGGTGATGTGGGGCTGCCCCTCGCTGTTTACGGTGGCGAGCAGACCCACTTTTTCGGTGGGCTGAAGTTGTTCAATGTCGTTTTCGGTAAAGCCGGTTACAGAATCCATTATGTTTTCTTTTTTTTATCTCGGTGGGTGATTTTTTTTAAAGGGCCTTGATCATGATTTTTTTGCAAAGCCATCAAAAAAAGAGCGTCAGGTCGTAGACAATAATATCGGCCGAACTATTTTCCCCTTGCAATCAATGCCCGTTTTTCATTTTCAGGAATCACAGCTATGGCTTTTGACCTGTTGTAAATAGTCTTCAAAATTTTTCAGATGTTTTTTTAATATTCCGTAAATCAATGCATTGTCTATTCGATCATACCCATGAACCAGAATGTTTCGTGTTCCGGCCATGGGTATCAGAAAGCGCAAGCTCTCCTTTGTGATAATGCCAGCTTCGGCCAGCACAGAAAAAACGCCCTTGTTGTCTGCAGGTTCTGGTAGTTCCTGACTGGCAATAAGGATCTTTCCGATGTCCAGGCAGGCCTCGATGGCCACTTGAATGTTTCTTTCCGCAATATCCATATGATCCCGGGAGGAAACGTATTCTTCAAAAGAATTGATACGCTCAGCCATGTTTTTCAGCTTTCCAATTCGCTCCTCAGCTGTCTTGACTTTTTTCTCAATTGTCTTCATATCCCGGTTTCTCTGCAGTTTCAGCGGTGCATACTTTTCGCCCGCAAATTTTGAAGAAAAGGTTTGAAATCAAAATATAGACCCCTTACTAGCGATTCATATTCAAGCCGGTTTTCATGGTCCGTTTCGTAAAGGACAATCCCTGTTGTTATCGCCTGATAGGCTGTTTCGATGGAGGCTGCATTTAAAATATTGACGTCGGTTTGCCGGTTTGCCATCAGACCGATTTCTGTGGCGGCCATATAAGCCGGAGTTGAATATATAAGCGGATCCTTTTTATAAAGGGACGGATCCAGGAGAAACGCCAGATCGATATCGGATTTGTGTCTGAATTTTTCCGGGTGCAAAACCGATCCATAAAGATATACAATTGTTATGGATTGTTTTGCCTCAATGGAATCCGATATATAGGCATTTATCCGTTTTTCAATCTCTTGTAGCAGGGCGCTTTTTGTTTGCATGATGATATTTCAGGTCGTGGATGTTTCAGGTCGTGATTGATAAGTATTCTTTTTCGCCATGCTTACGTAATATATTATATTCATAAAATTTATGCAACGGTATCAAGGGAATATTATACCGGCGGATTCTTTTATTCGGCCAGGGATGCGTCGTTTTTGGCAAGAATCTTCAAAATGGTAGCGCCGGTCCAGATAACGATTGCGGGATCAATGCCCGATGACCTGGCAACCGCGGCCAGGTGTTCCATTTTATCCGATGTCATCAGGGAAATGCCGGCAAAATCCCATGTTCTGCCGAGCCGGGCGTATTTGTCCGCGCAGAGGTTGTTAAAGGCGCAGAGCTCCCATCGGGTGATGGCGCCGGGCGGAAGTGTTGCGAGAAAGTTGCCGATGCCTTGGATGTTGTCGTCCGTGTCAGTGGCCCCGGGAATGATGGGCGTTCTTATCCAGAGGGCTTCGGGGTGGAGATGGTTTTTTACCAGATTGACGGTGTGGGCGAGGTTTTCAAGGATTTTCGCGTTGTCGGTACCTGTGAAAAACCGGTGCCGGTCGGGTTCGATGAGTTTCAGGTCAAAGAGCACGAGGTTTGCATGGGGGAGGATTGCATCCAGTGCGGTTGTTGCGCATACGCCGCAGGTGTCCACGGCGGTATGAATGCCGTGGCGGTTCAACCCTTGCAGAAGGGCGGCCACGAAATCCTTCTGCATGGTGGATTCGCCGCCGGATATGGTGACGCCGCCGGATGATGTCTCAAAAAAGGCGCGGTCTTTTAAGAGTTCCGTCACCAGGGCGTCGACGTCCCATTTTTGCCCCATCAGCTCCATTGCGGTGGACGGGCAGGCCTCGGCGCATTTACCGCAGCCTTTGGGAAGCCCGGGGGTGGTGTAAAACAGGTGGGGGGTGTCCAGAAATCCCTGGTCCTTGAGGTGGTTAAGTTCCGGGCGCATGGTGCCGCAGGCCACAATGGCGGTATTTTCAAAAGACAATTTTTCCATTTTATCTCTCCTTTCCTGTGAAATAAGGCTGTGATACCCGGGCAGGTGGCGTTGTGGTAACGCCACCTGCAGGCCAATCGTTGCCGGTAACGGGTTTGGTGCCGGCCGAATCTGTATCGTCGCTGGATGCGGTTACCGCATCGACTTTTTCAGCACGGCTTTCAATTCAGCAATATCTGCTTCATCGGGATGCCCGACGGCATAAGAAGCGTCATCGATCCAGGGTGGTGGCGTGTCTTTTTGTTTCACCTTTTCCAATACCTTTGGATTGACCTCCCCCTGGCAGGAATATGTTCCGACAACCTCAGCCCCGTTCAACAGGCTGACGGCATAATCCATGGCAGCTTTGGCATGATCAGACCCTTTGGCAGCTCCATGGGTCGCAAACAGGAACACCTTTGTATCCATTTTGCATTTTTTCAGAAACGCTTCGGTTTTGGGATCGGGCTTGCCCGCCTGGAGCCAGAATCCCACTGCCACCAGATCATAATCAAGGTTATGAGACGGGGCCTGATCGATGGGATAGATCTCTTTTTCACCTTCGATGCTGTCATACACGGCCTTTGCCAGTGTCTGGGTGTTTCCTGATTGACTGGCATATAAAATCAGTGATGTCATCTGTTTCCTCCTGTTGGTATCAGTATGTTCCTTATCCGGTCATCCGGTCTGGCTTCAATAAAAGCAACTTCTATGCCATAAAATATTATAATGGAGAATGACACCGATGGGGTGACGGCCCTTACGTTGATGATGGATACGATATTCCAGGGTCGGCATACACGATCTGCATGCGCAACCCATGGGGATCAGTCTCGGGAACGGCCGGCAGGGCAATGAGATGATCCCTGAACGAAGCGCTGACCGCCCCGCACAGGGCATCGAGGATATCATCCACCCCGGCCTGTCTGCGCAGAAACCGGTTTTTTGCCCGGGTGATGACGGCCTCGCATGATGGCGTATATCTGGATAAAATATGCTGCCGCTCCTGCTGGCCGGCCTCTGTCTTTTTGGAAAATTTTAGGGGAACAAAGCGGTTGAGGGCCAGAAATCCCAGTTCCGGATGAAACTCATGAATATCCAGCTGCCTGCCGTCACCTTTCATAAAACGGTCGAGTTCCTTGATCTTCGGCATAATGAAATAGGTCTGTCTGGACAACCGGCGGCCGGTAACGGTGAAATTGATATTACTGGCTGACAGGTAGTCATCTGCCTGCAGGCTCTGCCGGCACGGGGCAGGAAATATGCTTGAAGCCCTTTTTTTCAACAATTTTCGTGCGGCCCTGTCGCACTGCCGCTCATGGAAACCGGCCTCCTTCAGGCCGATGGGCATGTCGATCAGGGCGGTATCGGTGCTGTTCACCAGGCCGGTAAGTGCATCAATGGTTTCAAGAATACCGCATCCGCAGGACTGGCTGTCATCCAGCCAGACATAAAACCAGCCGCCTTTGCATCCGTCAATGCCGATATGTTTCAATTTCCGGCCAATCTTTCCTATTGCGGCGGAAACTGTTCGAGTATGGCTTCCACCAGCTGCCTGACCATTTCCGAAGACTTTTGAGGGGTGGGGTGAGAAACAATTTCTTCTGTTCCCATGCCCCGCCACAAAAGAGTATCAGACCCGGCATCATACACATCAATGGCCAGCATGCCGACATCATATTCATACACTTTCGGTGCTGACATGATGTTAACGCCGCCATAGCGGTAATATGGGCCGTAGCCGAAACCAAAACCCGTGGTATAGGGTTCTGAATGGATCCTGGTCTTTATGGAATATTCGTAGTCTACCAGAAAATCAGGATTGCTTTTCCGGGCATACCCTTTTTCCTTCAATACCCTGTCTATGTTCTCGCGAAAGCGTTTATGCAGCAGGGGATTGTTTTCTCTGATATCATCACTGTTTTTTTCTACCCGGGCTTTCCAGGCGTAGGTCTGCAGTTTTGAAAACCGGGTTTCCATTTCATAATCCTGGCTTACCTGAATTCCGGAGCATCCTGCCGCCATCAGAAGCAACAGCAGCATCATCAAAACCGTTGTCGGTTGTATCTTCATATCGTCTCCTATAATGTAAGGATGATTTCTTATCGCCTTCTCTGTCACTCGGGAGAAGGTTTTATACGAAAAATCTGTCCGCTCACAATCTCATATACCTGGAAAGCCATGCCTTCAGATTCTCCGGTCAAAATGGTCTTTGCCGGTCCAGATGAAGGAAACCCAAGAAAAAATACGACCAGCAGTATGAATAAGTAACGTATCATCTTCATTCTTCCTCTTTTTTTTATAATTATCGCATACTGACAACGATTTCGCAATGCAAAGTCCATGATTTATGGTACTGTGTGAAGGAAAATTTCCTGATGCCGGGCAGGAATGTGGTGCTGGAAAATTTTGGGATACTTGCAAAAAATTAGCCTGGACTTAATTTGTATTTAAAGGGTAAAAGAAAAGGCGGCCTTCAGTAAAAAAACAGTCAGCTGCCGGATGATAACAACGGCTATATGCCTCATAAGGAGTTTTTCATGACCCAGTTGCAGAAAATATCAGCGCCAGGTGCCAAGCACGCAGTGGATCAGGGAATGGCCCTGCTGGTGTGCATTTATGATGATCACAAGTTCAGGGATACCGCCCACCTGGAAGGGGCAATCCCCATGAGCGAGTTCCTGAAATTGAAGACGGACCTGGCATTGGATACCCGTATAATCTTCTACTGAGGGTGACCTGGCGACAGCTCTGCGGCAAGGCTTGCCGCACAATATATGGACGAGGGTTATACCCGGATCCAGGTGCTGGAGAAGGGAATTGCCGGCTGGAAAGAAGCCGGTTTCACCATCCTGTAATCTGATCATTAATGGCCTAGCGGATCTGCAGGTCATGGTGTCACTCCCATGCCCTGCAGGGGCCTGATTTTCGGCTTGAATTTCCGTTGAAAAGGTGCTAATAGACCACGCCCCCTAAAAGGGATTTTTCAAACAATGTAAATGTAAAATGGTAACAGGAGATCGACCGGATGCGCGTGGTCCTCGTTTTTCCGCCCAGGGCCAGTGCCACCTATGTGCCCCTGGGAATTGCTTCCCTGGCGGCGTTCATTGCATCGGCCGTACCCGGTACCGGACTTTGCCTGTCTGATCTGAACATTGATACCTGGATACGGCTCGCCAACGCTGATCCGCAGGGGCAGGAGCTGCTTGATTTTGTCCGGGGTAAAACCGGCACCTTTACCGATCCCGTCCAGACCCTTTTAATCAAACCGGTATGGGACCGCCTGAGAAAACAGATGGCTTGCCTCTGCGGCCAGGCTGAAACGTTTCTTGCCACCGGGGCGGCAGATACCGCTTTTTTGTCACTGCTCGCCAGTCACACCCAACAGATACTGTTGTCTGATCCTGAACTGGTGGGAATTTCCGTATTCTTTCCGGAACAGGTGCCCTTTGCCGCTGCCCTGGCCCGCACCGTCAGGCAGGCAGGGGGCAAAAAATCCGGCATCCGTTGCCGTGTGGTGATGGGCGGTGCCATGATGTCGGCTCTGTCCGTTCAGGATCTGTTGACCGCAGTCCCTGAGATTGATGCCGTTGTCTGCGGTGAGGGGGAAGATGCAATGGCCGCACTTTGCACCGGTGTGGCATTTTCAGATATTCCAGGGCTGGTGTTCAGGCAGGGTGATGAGATCAGAACCAATTACAGATCCCGGACAATTTCCCTTAAAAATCTTGCAGCCCCGGATTTTTCCCAGCTGTCCCTGGGTGCCTATTTCAATCCTGTCCCGGTGCTGCCGGTACTTTTTTCCAGGGGATGTGCCTGGCGCAAATGCCGGTTCTGCTCCCATAATTTTTCCTTTGGCGGCTACCGCAGAAAACCGACTGACCTATTTGTGTCGGAACTGGCTGAATATCAAAAAAATCTGGGGGTCTGCCATTTTTATTCAGCTGATGAATATATTCTGCCCAGGGACATGGATGCCATCTGTGAGAAGATCCTGGCCATGGGATTGCAGATCTCTTTTCATATTCTGGGCAAACCCACGGCCGACTGCACCCCCGGTCGTCTGGCCCTGTGGTCCGCCGCCGGCTGCCGGTGGATCGGCTGGGGCATTGAATCCGGTTCCCAGCGGCTCCTGGATCTGGTCAACAAGGGCACCTGTGTCCGGGATATCCAGTGTGTGCTGAAGGACTCTGCTGCGGCAGGCATTTCCAATCTGGGACTGATGATTTTCGGACTTCCCACCTCCACTGACACGGACCTGGACCAGACCCTGGCATTTCTCAGTGATGTCTATGACAGTCTGGACGGCCTGACCGCCAGCGCCTTTGTACTTTTTGACAACACCCATTTTGCAAGGAACGCCCGCCGGTACGGCATGCATATTGACGGACCCGGGGTGCTGATCAACAGCAGCGGCACCGCTGTCCGGAGTACCCGCCTCAGATTCAGGGAAATGGCATCTGACGGGTCTTTGCGTGCATCCCGGGGGGGCCTGGAGATTTCCCGGTGGCAGGGGTACCGCAGATGGCTGGGTGAGGTACCCCTGCTGGAGACGCTGCCCCCGGAACACTGGCTGATCCATACCAGACCCGTCACCGGCATCCACAGCCTTTGACTTATTTGCCTGCGTTCGATATAAGAACCCTCAGGCAACAGAATCCCGGATGGATTTGCCAGGAATTTCCCGGGATCTGTTTGCAGACAAGCAAAATTTTTCAGGAGACAGACAACATGAAGGAAATTGACCGTTTTCATGCGGCTGTGAATGATACCCCGGCCACGGCTTTAAACATTCACAGGGCCGGCCGGAAAACAATCGGATACCTGTGCTCCTACGCTCCTGAAGAGATCATTTATGCTGCAGGATTTCATCCCATGCGGCTGTTTTCCTCCAGACACGAGATCATTCTGGCGGAAAACCATCTCCAGTCCTATTGCTGTTCTCTTGTGCGGGGGATTCTGGAAGACGGTCTGGCAGGCCGGCTGGATTTTCTGGAGGGCACGGTTTTTCCCCATACCTGTGATTCCATGCAGCGTTTAAGTGACATCTGGCGCATGAATGGAAAATACCGTTTTTTGCCGACCTGGTCCTGCCGGCCAAACTCAATACAAAAAGCGCAGCCATCTATATGGAAAAGGTGCTGACCCGCTTTAAGGAAGATCTG